>NZ_JRMK01000001.1:0-90270 GCF_000972925.1 Mycobacterium sp. UM_Kg1
TGCCTTGGCCAGGTCGGCGGGTTGCAGGTGCGCGGGGATATCGCGGTTGACGATCACGCTGCCGATCGGCAGGTCCAGTTGCCGTAGCTCCTCAATGGCCTCGAGGGTCTCCTGCATCGGCAGGGCTTCCAGCAGCGTCACCAGATGAATCGCGGTCTCGTCGGAGTGCAGCAGCTTCACCACGCCCTCGGCCTGCGAGTGCACGGGGCCGCCCTTGGCCAGTTGCGACACCGCCTTGGTGACGTCGAGGAACCGCGAGATCCGGCCGGTCGGCGGCGCGTCCACCACGATGGCGTCATAGACCGGCTTGTTGTTCTTGTCGACCTGGATCACGTGGTACTTGATCTTGCCGGTGAGGATCACGTCACGCAGCCCGGGCGCGATGGTGGTCGCGAACTCGACGGCACCGACGCGCCGCATCGCCCGCCCGGCCAAACCCAGGTTGTAGAACAGGTCGAGGTATTCCAGGAACGCGGCCTCGATGTCCATCGCCAGGGCATCGACGTGCCCGCCGCCCTCGGCGGTCGCGATTTTGACCGGCTCAATGGGTAGCGGTGGCACGTCGAAGAGCTGCGCAATGCCTTGGCGCTCTTCCACTTCCACCAGCAAGACCCGGCGCCCGCCAGCCGCCAGCGACAACGCCAGCGCGGCTGCCACCGTGGACTTGCCGGTACCGCCCTTACCGGTCACGAAATGCAGCCGGGCCTTCGTCAATCGCGAAGGCCAGCCGAGAAGCGGCTCGCTGCGGGATGTCGCTGTCACCACTGCATGCTAACCAAGTGCTCGGGTGCCCTAGCGATAAGCTCGCTGCCATGAGTCAACGCACGGTCTGGGAGTACGCCACGGTCCCCTTGATCACGCATGCCACCAAGCAGATCCTCGACCAGTGGGGAGAAGACGGCTGGGAGTTGGTCTCGGTGCTGCCGGGGCCTTCCGGTGAGCAGCTCATCGCCTTCCTGAAGCGCCCGCGATGAGCTGGCGAGCCCGGCTGGACGAACTCGGAATCGTCTTGCCCCAGGTGGTCGCGCCGCTGGCGGACTACGTTCCGGCGGTGCGAACCGGCGACCTGGTCTACACCTCCGGCCAGCTGCCGATGCAGGACGGCGCCTTGCGCACCGGCAAGGTGGGCGCCGCAGTCAGCCCGCAGGACGGGCGGGCGCTGGCCCGGATCTGTGCTCTGAACGCACTGGCCGCCGTGGATGCCCTGGTCGGGCTCGACGCGGTGGCTCGCGTGGTCAAGGTGGTGGGATTCGTCGCGTCGGCGCCGGGTTTCAACGGGCAGCCCGCCGTGGTCAACGGGGCTTCTGAATTGTTGGGTGAGGTGTTCGGCGACGCCGGCCAACACGCCCGCTCCGCGGTCGGGGTCTCCGAACTGCCGCTGGATGCGCCGGTGGAGGTCGAGCTGATCGTCGAGCTGAAGGCCGCGGCGGAGTAGCCGACGGTGTCGGCCAGTCATCCTGCCTACGGCCGGCTGCGGCCCGTCACCGAGACCGCGTCGGTGCTGCTGGCCGACAATCCCGGGCTGATGACCCTGGACGGCACCAATACCTGGGTACTACGGGGGCCGGGAAGTGACGAGCTGGTGCTCGTCGACCCGGGGCCCGACGACGACGAGCACATCGGCCGCCTTGCCGAGCTCGGCCGGATCGCCCTGGTCCTGATCAGCCACCGCCACTTCGACCACACCGATGGGATCGACAAGCTGGTCGAGGCCGTCGGCGCCCCGGTGTACTCGGCGGGCAGCGGATTTCAGCGGAGGCTGGGCGGCGGGCTGACCGACGGTCAGGTGATCGACGCGGCCGGGCTGCGCATCACCGTTTTCGCCACGCCCGGACACACCGCGGACTCGCTGTCGTTCGTACTCGACGACGCCGTGCTGACCGCCGACACCGTACTGGGCCGGGGCACCACCGTCATCGACTCCGAAGACGGCGACCTGACGCGCTACCTGGACTCGCTGCGGCGGCTGCGCGGCCTGGGCGGGCGTACGGTGCTGCCGGGTCACGGTCCGGAGCTGCCGAACATCGAAGCGGTTGCCGAAGGCTACCTGCGGCACCGCGAACAGCGGCTCGACCAGGTGCGCGCCGTGTTGGCCGCGCTGGGCGACGACGCCACCGCCCGCCAAGTCGTCGAACATGTCTACACCGACGTCGACGAGGAGCTCTGGAGCGCCGCCGAATGGTCGGTGCAAGCCCAGCTGGACTACCTGCGGGGCTGACGCTCGCGTCGAAACCGACGTTTTGCAGCAAAAATGCGAGTGGCCATCTGCAAAACGTCGGTCTCGACGCGAGTGAGTGAGGCTTAGCGCGCGCGCCGCGCCAGACGCTCGGAGTCCGAGATCAGCACGCTCTTGCCCTCGAGCCGAATCCAGCCGCGGTGAGCGAAGTCAGCCAGCGCCTTGTTCACCGTCTCGCGGGAGGCTCCGACCAGCTGAGCGATCTCTTCCTGGGTCAGGTCGTGGGTGACCCGCAGGGCCCCGCCTTCCTGGGTGCCGAACCGCTGCGCGAGCTGCAGCAGCTGCTTGGCCACCCGGCCGGGCACGTCGGTGAAGATCAGGTCCGCCAGGTTGTTGTTGGTGCGCCGCAACCGGCGGGCCAGCACCCGCAGCAGCTGCTCGGCGATCTCGGGGCGATCAGAGATCCACGACCGCAAGGCGTCGCGGTCCATCGACACGGCGCGCACCTCGGTGATGGTGGTCGCGCTGGAGGTCCGGGGACCGGGGTCGAAGATCGACAACTCACCGAACATGTCCGAGGGGCCCATGATGGTCAGGAGGTTCTCCCGGCCATCGGGGGAGCGCCGACCGATTTTCACTTTTCCGGAGACAATGATGTACAGCCGGTCGCCGGGTTCTCCCTCGGCGAACACGGTGTGTCCGCGCGGAAAGTCCACGGGCTGAAGCTGCTTGGTCAGCGCGGCTACGGCGCTGGGCTCAACTCCCTGGAAGATTCCGGCCCTGGCCAGGATCTCGTCCACGATGCCCCTTAGATGTTTTGATGAAGGTTTAACCCATAATCGTCGGCCGCTGACCGGCCAGCCACCTGAGTCTAGAGCCAGGCGTCAAGAGACGTTACAACGCTACACACGATCGGCATGGGAATTCGGGGGAAACTGCGGATTGGCATCGTCCGGCTGGCTTAACCCGGTTTCGATGCGTTCCAGTCCGACTGCCGACAGCATCAGCAGCGTCGGGATGGCGGTGATCAGCAACCAGGACACAAGTCGCCAGTAAACCTGGGCAAGGTCTCGTTGGGGTCACAAATTAGTACCCTGTCGGAGGTGACAGTGGACAAAACGCCCCGTGCGGCACGGACGGAGACCCGGACGGGACTCGTCCGGCGCGCTCGCCGCATGAATCGGACTCTGGCTCAGGCGTTTCCGGACGCTCACTGCGAGCTGGACTTCACCACACCCCTGGAACTTGCCGTCGCCACGGTGCTCTCGGCCCAGTGCACCGACGTCCGGGTGAACCTGACGACGCCGGCGGTGTTCGCCCGTTACCCCACGGCGCTGGACTACGCCCAGGCCGACCGCACCGAGCTCGAAGAGCTGATCAGACCCACCGGCTTCTACCGCAACAAGGCCGCGGCGCTGATCAAGCTGGGCCAGGCGCTGGTGGAACGCTACGACGGGGAACTGCCCCGCACCATGGCAGAACTGGTGCAGCTGCCCGGCGTCGGCCGCAAGACCGCCAACGTGATCCTGGGCAACGCGTTCGGCGTCCCGGGCATAACCGTCGACACGCACTTCGGTCGCCTGGTGCGGCGCTGGGCCTGGACCAGCGAAGAAGACCCGGTCAAGGTCGAGCACGCGGTCGGTGAGCTGATCGAGCGCAAGGAATGGACCCTGCTCAGCCATCGGGTGATCTTTCACGGCCGGCGGGTCTGCCACGCCCGCAAACCGGCCTGCGGGGTGTGCGTAGTGGCCAAGGACTGCCCGTCCTTCGGGATCGGGCCCACCTCCCCGATGGAGGCGGCCGCGCTGGTCAAGGGCCCCGAGACCGAGCACCTGCTGGCGCTGGCCGGGCTGTAGCGAGTCGCCGCACCGATGACCAGATCGACCCGATGGACCGTCGCGATAGTCGCCGTGCTGGTTGCGCTGCTGGCCGGGTTGGTCGCCGAGCTACGCCGCGAGCCGGCTGCGGTGGCGCCCGGCGGCGGGGCGGTGGCCGGTGCCGGGCAGGATGTCGATGCTCTGCGCCGGCGTGCCGACCTGCCGCCCTGCCAGGCGGGTCCCGGCGGCCCCGGCCCGAGTGCCCTGCGCGGTGTCGTCCTCGAGTGCGCCGCCGACGGGGCGCCGGTAGACGTTGCTGCGATGGTGGCCGACCGGCCGGTGGTGCTCAACCTCTGGGCGTACTGGTGCCGGCCGTGCCGCGACGAGTTGCGGGCCTTCGCCGAATACCAGCGCCGAGCCGGCGCGGGCGTGACGGTGGTGACGGTGCATCAAGACGACAACGAAGCCGCGGGCCTGGCGCTGCTGGCCGAACTGGGCGTACGGCTGCCCACCCTCCAAGACGGCCGGCGCCGACTTGCTGCGGCGTTGCAGGTCCCCAACGTGATGCCCGCGACCGTGGTTCTCGCCGCGGACGGTAGCGTTGCCCGCATCCTGCCGCAGCCCTTCGCCACCGCCGAGGAGATCGCCGCCGCCGTCGGGAACAGCGGCCGCTGATGTGGGACGGTCAGGTTCCGGCACAGAGGGAGGCGCGGTGAGCGCTGGCGAATCCCGGGCGTGGGCCCCGTCGCGTGCCCCGTCTTGGCTGCGGCCGCTGGTCGACAATGTGGACAAGGTGCCCACGGCGTATCTGCGGCGGGTGCCGGCCGACGTTCGGGCCATGATCGCCGCGGCCGACGCCAAGGCACGCGTCACCGGCGCGCGGCGAGACGCCGCGGTCCTGGTGCTGTTCTCCGGGCCGCCTGGCGGCCCGCCGGAGGCGATATCGGAATCGGCTGACCTGCTGGTCACGGTGCGGGCCTCGGCGCTGCGCCATCACGCGGGGCAGGCCGCCTTCCCGGGCGGAGCGGTCGATCCCGGCGACGACGGGCCGGTTGCCACCGCGCTGCGGGAGGCCAACGAGGAGACCGGGATCGACCCGGCCCGGATCCATCCGCTGGTGGCATTGGAGAAGATTTTCATCGCGCCGTCGGGATTCCAGGTGGTGCCGGTGCTGGCGTACTCCGAGGATCCCGGGCCGGTAACCGTGGTGGACCCGGGCGAGACCGCAATCGTGGCGCGCGTTCCAGTCCGGGCATTCATCAACCCCGAGAACCGGTTGATGGTTTACCGTGATGCGCGCAGCCGGCGTTGGGCCATGCCGGCGTTCCGGCTCAACCAGATGCTGGTCTGGGGATTCACCGCCCAGGTGATCTCGGCGATGCTGGACGTGGCCGGCTGGGCGCAGCCCTGGGACACCACTGAGGTGCTGGGGCTCGACGAGGCCATGGCGCAGGTTGGAGGAGAAGGCGGAATATGACGTCGTCGCAGTGGCTGGACATCGCCGTGCTGGCGATCGCCTTCGTTGCCGCAGTGTCGGGCTGGCGTTCGGGTGCGCTGGGCTCCCTGCTGTCCTTCGTCGGCGTCGCGCTGGGTGCTATGGCCGGGGTGCTGCTGGCGCCGCACCTGATCGAGAGCGTTTCCGGCCCCCGCCTGAAGCTGTTCGCCGCGCTGTTCCTGATCCTGGCCATGGTCGTCGTCGGTGAGGTCGCGGGGGTGGTCCTGGGCCGAGCGGTGCGGGGAGCGATCCGCAGTCCCGGCGTCCGGACCACGGATTCGGTCGTCGGGGTGGTCTTGCAGCTGGGGGTGGTGCTGATCGCGGCCTGGCTGCTGGCCACCCCGCTGACGGCGTCGGATCAGCCGGCCCTGGCCGCCGCCGTCAACGACTCACGGGTGCTGCGTCAGGTCGACGACATCGCGCCGCAATGGCTCAAGAACGTCCCGCGGCGGCTGTCGGCCGTGCTCGACGATTCCGGGCTGCCCGCCGTACTGGAGCCCTTCAGCCGTACGCCGATCGCGGCGGTGGATGCGCCGGACCCGGCGCTGGCCGCCAGCCCGGTGGTGGAATCCACTGCGCCGAGCGTGCTGAGAATCCGGGGCGTCGCGCCGGACTGCCAGAAGGTTCTGGAGGGCACCGGATTCGTGATCGCGCCCACCCGGGTGATGACGAACGCGCACGTGGTAGCCGGGTCGGACAGTGTCACCGTGGAGAGCGGATCCAAATCGTATGAGGCCACGGTGATCTCCTTCGACCCCAGGGAAGACATCTCCATCCTGGCCGTGCCCGATCTGCCGTTGCCGCCGTTGACGTTCGCCTCCTCGCCTGCCGATGCCGACACCGACGCGCTGGTGCTGGGCTACCCCGGCGGCGGCGTCTTCGAGGCCACCCCGGCCCGAATTCGCGACGTCATCAACCTCGAGGGCCCCGACATCTACCGCAGCACGACGGTCCCCCGCCGGGTTTACACCATCAGAGGCACTGTGCTGCAAGGAAACTCCGGCGGCCCCATGATCGACATGGACGGCCGGGTGCTCGGCGTGGTGTTCGGCGCGGCAGTCGACGACCCGGACACCGGGTTCGTCATGACCGCTGAGGAGGTGGCGGGCCAGCTGGCCCGCATCGGTAACACTTCGCCGGTCTCCACTCAGACCTGTGTCGGGGGCGAGTAACCCAGGGCCGCAGCCCGTTTCACCCGGCTTCGCCCCGCAGGAACCGCGTCAGGTGCTCGTTGACCACTGCGGGCGACTCTTCGTGGGCGAAGTGTCCGGCGTCGGGCACCGACACGTACCGGCCGTGCGGGGCATATCGCCGGGTCTTCTCGACCGGATCGGTCAACACGTACGGGTCGTGCTCGCCGCGTAGATGCAGCAGCGGTATCCCCAAGGTGCGCAGGTCCAGCGCCTTCATGAACCGCCGGCCCTCGGCGCGCAGTTGGCTGCGCACCGCCCAGCGCTGGTACTCCAGCGCGCAGTGGGCCGCCGACGGGATGCGCACCGCAGTGCGCAGATGCCCGATCGTCTCGGTGAAATCGGCGCTTGCCTGCCATCTCGCCCCGGCCCGGCTGCGCACCAGCCGCTCGATCTCGGCTCCGTCACGCCGGGTCAGGGTGTGCTCCGGCCAGAACGGAACCTGGTAGCGCAGCAGCCACGGCAACAGTGCCCGGCCCTGACCGGCGTGGGTCAGCGCCGAGTTGCGCAGCGCCGCCGGGTGCGGCGAGCTGACCACCGCGATGTCGCGCACCAAGCGGGGGTGCAGCAGCGCGGTCGCCCAGCACACCAGGCCGCCGTCGGCGTGGCCCACCAGGGTCGCCGAGGAGTGTCCCAGGGCCCGGATCAGCCCGGCCGTGTCGCCGGCCAGCGTCCAGCCGTCGTAGCCGCGGGGCGGCTTGTCGCTGCCGCCGTAGCCGCGCAGGTCGACCGCGACGACGCGAAAGCCGCGCAGCCCGCGCAGTTGATGACGCCAGGTCCACCAGAAAGCCCCGAACCCGTGCAGCAGAATCACCAGCGGCCGTGCCGTCGGCGGGCCGTCGGCGGCGATGTCGCCGTCCGGAACCGCCTCGACGACATGGAAGCGAATGCCGTTGGCGTGGATGTCCCAGTGCCGCCACGGCCCGTCGATGCGGGTGGTCGACGGATCCGGTGGTGGCACTACCAGCCCGACGGATCGGTGGTCGGCTTGCCGTCGGTGACGGCCGTCGCCGACGCGCCGTGCAGGCGGTCCGGGTCGGGGCGCAGCGCCTCGCGTGCCTCGCGCACCGTCTCGATGGTCTTGCGCGGTCCGCGGATGCGGCGAACCCGCAGGTAGCCGATCAGGGCAAGGGCCACCGTGAACACCAGCATCAGCCCGAACACGATCAGGTAGGCAGCCCAGGACTGCAGCCACAGGTTGAGCAGCTCGGCGACGAAGAAGAAGAAAAAGAAGGTGGAGTAGAACAGCACGACCAGGGCCGCGATGAAGAACACGCTGCCGGTCAGGCCCTTCTTGACGTCGCGGGTGATCTCGGCGCGGGCGAGTTCGACCTCCGCGCGCACCAGCGTCGAAATCTGCGCGGTGGCGTCCTTGACCAGATCGCCCAGCGACGGGTCGGCCGGCAGCGCGTGCGGGTCGGCAAGCGGGATGGTCGCCAAGCCGGTGGGTACGCCGTTGCGGTCCGTCCTGGCGGATCTGTTCGAGGCGCGTGATGCATTCCTGCGATCGGCCTTGCTCACTGGCTGTCCTCCCGTTCGCCGTCGTCGCGGCTTAATGTTGCCATGCGCTGGCCGGCCCCACGAGTGACCCCGGTAAAGCCGCGGCCGATGTAGACAGCTCGGCGGAGGTGGGTGGGGACGGGTCGCGGCGCGCCCAGACCCGCGGTGAGCCGCCGGCGCGGCTAGGCTGTTTATTTACCACTGAGGGGGAGTTAACCGACGGGAGAACCGCAGTGCAGATCGCACACCGCTGGTCGCTGCGCGCCGTGATGGCGCTGCTGGCAGGAGTGACTGGTGTCGCCCTGGCCACGGTCGCCGTACCGGCGGTCCGAGTGGCCGCCGACGACAAGGTGGTGCTCGGCGGGGGCGCGGGCCTGGTGGTCGACGAGGACACGCTGTGCACGCTGACCTCGATCGGTCACGACCGGACCGGCGCCCTGATCGGTTTCACCTCCGCGCACTGCGGCGGCCCGGGCGCCCGGGTGGCGGCTGAGGGCGCCGAGCGCAGCGGCACGATCGGTCACATGGTGGCCGGTAACGACGCCCTGGACTACGCGGTGATCGAGTTCGACCCGGACAAGGTGACCCCGGTGCCCAACTTCGGTGGCTTTGTGATCGGCGGCATCGGACCGGACCCGCTGTTCGGCCAGATCGCGTGCAAGCAGGGCCGCACCACGGGCAACTCCTGTGGTGTCACCTGGGGGCCCGGCCAGGATCCCGGCACCATCGTGATGCAGGTCTGCGGGCGCCCCGGCGACTCCGGCGGGCCGGTCGTGGTGAACAACATGCTGGTCGGCATGATCCACGGGGCGTTCAGCGACGCGTTGCCCACCTGCGTGATCAAGTACATCCCGTTGCACACGCCTGCGGTCGTGGTGTCGATCAACGCCGTACTGGGCGACATCACCGAAAATGGCCGCCCGGGCGCCGGATTCGTGCCGATCGGCTAGGCGCCCGGCCTAGTCGGCCGCCCGGATTGCGTCGAACACGCTGGGGTCCACCAGGGTTGAGGTGTCGCCGAGTTCGCGGCCATCGGCGATATCGCGCAGCAGGCGCCGCATGATCTTGCCGCTGCGGGTCTTGGGCAACTCCGGGACGATGTGGACGTTGCGCGGTTTGGCGATCGGCGAGATCTCCACAGTGACGCGCTCGCGCAGCTCGTCGACGATCACCCCGCCGACGTGGCTGTGGGAGGCCGCCAGTACCACGAACGCGCAGATCCGCTGGCCGGTCTGCTCGTCGATGGCGCCGACCACGGCGGCCTCGGCCACCGCCTCGTGACTGACAAGTGCCGACTCCACCTCGGCGGTGGAGATGCGGTGCCCGGACACATTCATCACGTCGTCGATGCGGCCCAGCACCCAGATGTCGCCGTCGGCGTCGTAGCGGGCGCCGTCGCCGGCGAAGTACCAGCCCTGCTCGGCGAAGCGCGACCAGTAGGTGTCGATGAAGCGCTGCCGGTCGCCCCAGATGCCCCGGGTCATCGCCGGCCAGGGCTGGTCGATCACCAGGTATCCCGACACCGGCTCGCCGGATGCCTGATCCGGCGCCAACTGGTCACCGTGATCGTCGACGATGCGCGCGGAGATCCCCGGCAGCGGCGTCATCGCCGCACCCGGTTTGGCCGCGGAAACCCCGGGCAGCGGGGAGATCATCGCCGCACCGGTCTCGGTCTGCCACCAGGTGTCGACCACCGGAACCGCGTCCTTGCCGATCACCCGCCGGTACCAGCGCCACGCCTCCGGGTTGATCGGCTCACCCACCGAGCCCAGCAACCGCAGACTGGACAGGTTGTGGGTGTCGGGGACCTCGCGGCCCCACTTCATGAAGGTGCGGATCAATGTCGGCGCGGTGTAATAGATTGTGACGCCGTATTTTTCGATGATCTGGAAGTGTCGGTGGTGGTCTGGGAAGTCCGGGGTGCCTTCGTAGATCACCTCGGTGGCGCCGTTGGCCAGCGGTCCGTACACGGCGTAGGTGTGTCCGGTGACCCAGCCGACGTCGGCGGTGCACCAGAAGACGTCGGACGCGGCCTTGAGGTCGAACACGTAGTGGTGGGTGTAGGCGGCCTGGGTCAGGTAACCGCCGCTGGTGTGCACGATGCCCTTCGGTTTGCCCGTGGTCCCCGACGTGTACAGCAGAAACAGCGGCTGCTCGGCGTCGAAGGCCTCGGGCGTGTGCTGCGCGGCGGCCGGCTCCACCACCTCGTGCCACCACAGGTCGCGGTCGGGGTTCCAGGACACCTCGCCGCCGGTGCGCCGCACCACCAGCACGCGTTCGACGCTGGGAGCCTCAGCCACCGCCTCGTCGACGGCGGGCTTGAGCGGTGCCGGCTGGCCACGGCGGAACTGGCCGTCGGAGGTGATCACCACCTTGGCCTGGGCGTCATCGATGCGCGACCGCAGCGCGTGCGCGGAGAACCCGGCGAACACCACGGTGTGCAGGACGCCCAACCGGGCGCACGCCAGCATCGCGACCACCGCTTCGGGGATCATCGGCAGATAGATCGCCACCCGGTCACCGGCGACCAGGCCCAGGCCGGTCAGCGCGTTGGCCGCCCGACAGACGTCGGCCAGCAGGTCGGCATAGGTGATGGTGCGGGCGTCCCCGTCGGGCTCGCCCTCCCAATGGATCGCCACCCGCTCGCCGTGGCCGGCTTCCACGTGGCGATCCACGCAGTTGTAGGCGACGTTGAGCCTGCCGTCGCCGAACCAGCGGGCGAACGGGGCATCGGAGTAGTCAAGCACCTCGGTGAACGGTTCTGCCCAGCTCAACCGGTGGGCCTGCGCGGCCCAGAAGCCGAGCCGGTCGTCGTCGGCGGCGCGATACAACTCAGGACCCGCGTTGGCCTGGGCGGCGAACTCGGCCGAGGGCGGGTACGACGACGCGGATGGGGCGGGGGCGGTGTCTGAGTTACTGCTCACCGTCAGGAGCCTAATCACCTCGACGGTAGTGTCACAGCATGTGACCACCCCGCGGGATCCCCTGGCGCCGTTGCTCGACCTTCCGGGCGTTGCCGCGGCAGCCGAGCAGGTCCGCGACGAGCTGGCCCGGGTGCATCGGCACAAGACCAACATGCGCGGCTGGCCGGTCAGCGCCGCTGAGGCATCGCTGCGGGCGGCGCGGGCGTCGTCGGTTCTCGACGGTGGGCCCGCGGCCGTGGACGCCGACGCGACTTCCGACCCCGTGTTCGCCGGCGCGCTGCGGGTGGCCCAAGCGTTAGAAGGCGGGGAGACCGCACTGGTCGAGGTGTGGCGACGTGCTCCGCTGCAGGCGTTGGCCCGGCTGCACGTGTTAGCCGCCGCGGACTTGGTCGACGAGGAGCGGCTAGGTCGGCCGGAGGGCGGTGCGGCCGTGGGGCGCCGGCTGGAGATGCTGGCCGACCTTGCTACCGGGGGCACCTCGGTGGCCGCCCCGGTTTTCGCCGCGGTGGTGCACGGCGAACTGCTGACGCTGGCGCCGTTCGGCAGCGCGGACGGGGTGGTGGCCCGGGGCGCGGCCCGCCTGGTCACGATCGCCAGCGGCCTGGACCGCCATGGACTGGGCGTTCCGGAAGTGGCCTGGATGCGCAAGGCCCGCGACTACCGGCGCGCGGCGGAGGGTTTCGCGACCGGTTCGCGCGAGGGTGTCACCGGGTGGCTGCTGCTGTGTTGCGGCGCGATGCGCACCGGTGCGCTCGATGCGCTGGAGATTGCTGAGGCGGGGCGGTAAGCGCCGGCTCCAGCTCCTCTGGGGGCGAACAAAGCGGGCGGCGCTCCGAAGGATTCGGCTCGCCGCCCGCTAGCACGGTACACGGTTACCAGGCGTCCAACATGGGCTGCGTGGGTGGCCTCGGCGCTCCTACGGCGTTCTTCGGCTGTAGCCCCACCCAAAGGGCTGACATCACCGATCACGTACCGGAATTACGCAGGCCCGCAACACTTCTGCCATCTTCGCGGCTATGGCTACGCGTGGGTACCGCTTTCCGCACTCCGGAAGTACGGTTCGGGAGATCGATCCTTCTCTTCCGAGTCGACCCTGGCCTTGCCGGCTTCCGTGGTTCCTTTGTACTACGTGGCGCACGCCACAGCAAGGGGTAATAGAAGCGGCCGGCTCCTGTGTCATCTGATCGTGACCAGGGTTGTTTGCTGGACGCTCGGTCAGGGTGCCAGCCGACGCAACAGGGAATAGGTCAGCGCGCCGGCGGCCAGCGCGCTGATACCGACCGCGGCGGTGGTGGCCAGTGCCGCGCCTGACGGTGCGGGGATGCGGTCCCGCAGCGACACCGGCCGAGAGAAGGTCAGCACCGGCCAGCCGTTGGCGAGCGCCTCTTTGCGCAGGGCACGGTCGGGGTTCACCGCCGAGGGGTGGCCGACCACCTGCAGCATCGGCAGGTCGGTGATCGAGTCCGAGTAGGCGTAGCAGTGCTCGAGCGGATAGCCCTCGCGCGCGGCCAGTTCGCGGATGGCCTGAACCTTGCCTTCGCCGTAGCAGTAGAACGCGATCTCGCCGGTGTACTTGCCGTCGGCCACGACCATCCGCGTGGCCATGGCATGGGTGGCGCCGAGCGCCCGGGCGATGGGCGCCACGATCTCCTCGCCGGAGGCCGAGACCACCACGACGTCGCGGCCGCAGAGTTTGTGGTCGGCGATCAGCTCCGCCGCCTCCGCGAAGATCAGCGGGGTGACGATGTCGTGCATAGTCTCGTTGACGATCGCCTTGACCTGTTCGACGTCCCAGCCGGTGCACATATTGGTCAGGTGGGCGCGCATCCGCTCCATCTGATCGTGGTCGGCGCCGGAAAGCAGCATCAGGAATTGCGCATAGCTCGACTTGAGAACCGTCCGACGGTTGATCAGTCCCTGAGCCATGAAGGGTTTGCTGAAGGCCAGGGCGCTGGACTTCGCGATCACCGTCTGGTCGAGGTCCAGGAAGGCCGCTGTGCGGGTTGGTCCGGCCGCCGAGGGGTCCGGGGAGGCCGGCGCCGGCGTGGCTGGTGACTGCGGCTGGGGGGTGGAGGCGGTCACCGGCTCAGCATAGGTCCGCAGGCTCGGCCGGACCGGCGCTACGGCAGAAACAGCACCTCACACGTAGTCCGACATAATGAAAATGCTTTCAAAGTGATACTTGCGCCCGACCGCCCTGTCATGTGTATAGTGGACATCACTCGGCTTATGTCGAGGGTGTATCGGCCCGACCCCCCGGGGTTGATACGCGACGACCTCCGCCTCCTCCCCCCCTGGCGGGGGTCGTCTTTTTTGTCCGGCAATGTGTTCGCCGGGACCCCCTCATCGCCGACTGGAACGTGTTACAGATCCGGCTTGTCGTGCCATTTGTCCGGTTTTTCCGGCAACGCTGAACCGAAGTTGTTCACAGGCGAATAATTCATCCACATGCGCCTGGGGTGGGGTGGCGCCGCGGGGACCCCGGCGTGACGGTGAAGCGGTGAGTTCATCCGCCGGCCTGCTGTCCCTGGTCGCCCAGGCCACCCTGCGAGACGAGGTGGACCGGGTGGCCGCGGCGGTCGGTACGCACGTCCGCCATCTCGGCGCGACCCTGCCGAGTCGCAGCACCTGGTCGGCTGCCGCGGCGGTCGTACTCGACGAGGACGCTGCCGGCCGCTGCGGCCGGGCCCGGCTGCCGCGCCGGTCCGGCGTCATCGTGCTCACGGCCGCCCAGCCGAGCGCGGCGTCCTGGCGAACCGGCGTCGCCGTCGGCGCGCAATGGGTCCTGGCGTTGCCCGCCGAGGGCAACGAGTTGGTGGCTGCGCTGGCCGAGGCCGGTGAGTCGGCCGGTGACGGGCACGGCCGCGGTGCCGTCGTCGCGGTGATCGGAGCATGCGGGGGAGCAGGAGCGTCGCTGCTGGCCACGGCGTTGGCGCAGCGCGCCGGCGACGCGCTGTTGATCGATTTGGACGCCTGGGGTGCCGGCCTCGACCTGCTGGCGGGTACCGAGAACGCCGCCGGCCTGCGCTGGAGCGACTTGGCTCAGCACAGCGGACGACTGACCTGGTCGGCGCTGCGGGCGGCGCTACCCCGCAGGCACGGAGTCAGTGTGCTGTCCGGCCTGCGGCGCGGCCACCGCGCCGCGCAAGGGCCGGACGCCCAAGCCGGTGTCCTCGACGCCGTCATCGACGCGGGCCGTCGCGGCGGAGTCACCGTCATCTGCGATCTGCCCCGGGCGCTGGCCGAACCCACCGAGACCGCCCTGAACCTCGCCGACCTCGTCGCCGTGGTCAGCCCGTGCGACGTGCGGGCGTGCGCGGCCGGCGCGGCGATCGCACCCCGGCTGCGGGCACTGAACCCCAACGTCGGCGTGGTGGTACGCGGCCCGGCGCCCGGCGGCCTCCGGGCCGACGACGTGGCCCAGATCTTCGGACTGCCTCTGTTGGCCGCGATGCGGGCCGAGCCACGCCTTGCCGAGCGGCTCGAGCACGCCGGTCTGCGGTTGCAGCGCCGTTCCGCGCTGGCGGTGGCCGCCGGCCGGGTTCTGCAAGCGCTGCCGCAGCGCAAGGACGTGGTGGCGTGCCGGACTCGCTGATAGACCGGGTCCGCGAACGGCTGGCAGCCGAGGCCGGAGAACCCTCGGCGTTGCGTCCCCAGGCCGTTGCCGCTGCCCTGCGGGCCGAGTCCGGCGGCGTGCTCGGCGACACCGAGATGCTGGCCAGCCTGCGGATCTTGCAGACCGAGCTGACCGGAGCCGGGATGCTCGAACCGCTGCTGTGTGCAGCGGGAACCACCGACGTGCTGGTCACCGCACCCGATGCCGTGTGGGTCGACGACGGCGCGGGCTTGCGGCGCACCGAGATCCGTTTCCCCGACGAAGCGGCGGTGCGCCGGCTGGCTCAACGCCTGGCGGTAGCTGCCGGGCGCCGGCTCGACGACGCCCAGCCGTGGGTCGACGGGCAGCTGCGCGGCATCGGAACCGGCGAGTTCGCCGTGCGCCTGCACGCGATCCTGCCGCCCCTCGCCGCCGGTGGCACGTGCCTTTCCCTGCGGGTACTGCGGCCGGCCACCCAGAACCTCGCCGCGTTGATCGCCGCGGGGGCCATCGCGCCGGCCGCGGCGGCCCTGCTCGCCGACATCATCGACGGCCGCTTGGCGTTCCTGATCTCCGGCGGCACCGGTGCCGGGAAGACCACGATGCTGGCCGCCCTGCTCGGGGCGGTAGACAAGCGCGAGCGGCTGGTCTGCGTCGAGGACGCACCCGAACTGCTGCCCCGGCATCCGCATCTGGTCAGGCTGGTGGCGCGCGCGCCGAACGTCGAAGGCATCGGCGAGGTGGGGCTGCGCGAACTGGTCCGGCAGGCGCTGCGGATGCGGCCGGACCGGTTGGTGGTCGGCGAGGTTCGCGGCGCTGAAGTGGTCGATCTGCTCGCCGCCTTGAACACCGGCCACGAAGGCGGTGCGGGAACAGTGCACGCCAACCGTCCCAGCGACGTGCCCGCCCGGCTGGAAGCGCTCGCCGCCCTGGGCGGCCTGGACCGGTCGGGCCTGCACAGCCAGTTGGCGGCAGCCGTCCAGGTGGTGGTGCACGTCGCGCGCGGCGGCGACGGCCAGCGGCGCCTCACCGACATCGCAATGCTGCGCCGCAGTTCAGCGGGCCTGGTGCAGGCCGAACCGGTGTGGCAGGCCGACTGCGGGCTGACCGGCCACGCCGCCGAATTTCGGGCCCTGCTGCGCGATCGGCGCGCCGAATGACCGGCCCGGCGACCGCCGCATTTGCGCTGGCCGCGGCGGCGCTGCTCGGTGCCTCGCCGCGCCGCCGACTCGCGGCGACCGGCCGCCCGGGCAGCCGGTTCGCCGCGACGGTCGGCCGCTGGAGTGTGCTCGGGGTGGCCACCGGTGCCGGGGTGGCGGCCACGCTGGTCCTGCCGCCCTGCGCGTGGCTGGCCGGAGCCGTGTTCGGAATCACCGCCGCCGTGCGCCGGCGCCGCCGCCTGCGGCGCCGCCGGGTCAGCGCGGAATCACGCGCCCTGGAAACAGCGCTCGATGCCCTGGTCGGTGAGCTGCGCGTGGGGGCGCATCCGGTGCGGGCCTTTGCCGTCGGCGCTGCGGAAGCCGGCCACCGTGTGGTGGCCGCCGGTCTGGGCGGCGTCGCGGCCCGGGCCCGGTTGGGCGCCGACGTCGCGACCGGCCTGCGCGATGCCGCCGCAGCCTCGGCGCTGCCCGCACAGTGGGAACGGCTCGCCGCGTATTGGCAACTCGGCGAACAGCACGGCCTGGCGATCGCGGCCCTGATGCAAGCCGCGCAACGCGACATCACCGCCCGGCACAGGTTCTCGGCGCGGGCCGAAGCCGGTATGGCCGGGGCCCGCGCCTCGGCGGCACTCTTGGCCGGCCTGCCGGTGCTCGGAGTGGCGCTGGGCCAGCTGATCGGGGCCCGACCGATCGGATTTCTGCTCGGCGCCGGCGGCGGCGGCATGCTCACGCTGATCGGGATGAGCCTGGTGTGCGCCGGGTTGTTGTGGTCTGACCGGATCACCGCAGGCGCCGGCACATGACCACGGCAGCGCTCCTGCTGGCAGCGGCAGTGCTCGCCGCCGCCGGCCCGCAGATGGCCCGGTCGCGTGTCGCGCCCCGACCGGGCAGCGGCCGGCCGGCCCCGAGGGGCCCGGGGATCGACGCGCTGGCCCTCGCCGCGGACATGGATGTGTTCGCCCTGTGCCTGACCGCGGGCATGTCGGTGTCCGGCGCGGCGGCAGCCACCGCTGCGCACGCGCCGCCGCCGTTGGCGCAGGCGTTGCGCCGCGGCGCGGATCTGCTGGCGTTGGGCGCCGAGCCGCGCATTGCCTGGTCGGCGCCAGGCGGTCCGGCCGGCGCGGCAATCGACCCGGTCACCGCGGCGGTGCTGCGCCTTGCCCGCCGGTCGGGGTCCTCGGGTACCGCCCTGGCCGCCGGGCTCGGCCAACTCGCCGAGCAGTGCCGAGCCGAGGCCTCCGACAGGGCCACCGCCGCCGCGGAGCGAGCCGCGGTGCTGATTGCCGGGCCACTGGGGCTGTGCTTCCTGCCCGCGTTCGTGTGCCTGGGCATCGTGCCGGTGGTGGCCGGCCTGGCCGGCGACGTACTGCAATCGGGCCTGCTGTGATCGCCACCGCGACAGACCTGAAGAGGAAACCGATGAAGGAGGATCTGTGGGAACACCGATAGTGCAGGCACGCAACAGGTTCCGCATCATCGCGCTGAGGATGGCGCTAGTGGCGTCCGACGAATCCGGGATGTCCACGGTGGAGTACGCGATCGGGACGATCGCCGCCGCGGCGTTCGGCGCGATCCTTTACGCCGTGGTGACCGGCGATTCGATCGTGTCGGCATTGAGCCGTGTCATCGGGCGTGCGCTGAACACCAAGGTCTGAAGGGCCGTGATCGGCCGTGCGCGCCTTGGGCGGGACACCGGCGCCAGCACTGTCGAGGCGGCGTTCGCGCTGGCGGCCCTGGTTTCGGCGCTGGTGCTGTGCCTGGCCGGGATCAGCGCGGTGTCGGCCCAGGTGCGGTGCATCGACGCGGCGCGGGAAGCCGCCCGGCTGGCGGCCCGCGGAGACGCCCCGGCGGCCGCAGCGGTGGCGCGGCAGATCGCTCCGGCCGGCGCGACGATCCGGCTGCGCACCGAGGGCGACGTGGTGTTCGCGGTGGTCACCGTGCGGCCGGTTCTGTTGCCGGGCTTGGCGATCAACGCCGAGGCGATCTCGGTGGCCGAGCCGGTGGGGTGAGGCCGGCGGGGCTACCGTGGCCGCCGCCGGCATGGTCGCGGTACTGCTCAGCCTCACCGGCGGCGGCGTCCTGCTCGGCTCGGCGGTGATCGCCCGGCATCGGGCGCAGGCAATCGCCGACCTGGCCGCGCTGACCGGTGCGGCATCGGCTCCCGGCGGTCCGGTGACCGCCTGTGCGCAGGCCGGCGCGCTGGCCCGTCGGATGCACGCCGCCGAGATCAGCTGCACCACGGACGGACTCGATGTGGTGGTCGTCATCGCGATACCGGTTCCCGGGTGGCGCCTGGGGGCCGCCCGGGCAGCGGCCCGCGCGGGGCCGCCCGGCTGAGGGGCAGCGGCGGTCGCCGGTGCGCGGGCGCGACCGCTAGGGCGCGTCGAGCGCGTAACGCGTCCCGGAGCTTTCCGCATCGGCGTGCCCCGCCTCGGCGAGCTCGGCGGCGGTGGGCAGGCGCAGTGCGAGCAGCCCGGCAACCGTGTCCTCATCGAGTTCCACCCGGTTGACGGTGACGTGCACCGGCGCCCAGCCTCCGTCCGCCTGGCGCAGTCGCAGTACTCCACTCACCGGTGCCTGCGACCGGGACAGCGTGCTTTCCATGCGGGCGATCTGCGCGTGGTCATCGGGATGAACCCGCGGCACGCCGGCGGGGCTGCGCCAGTCGTAGAACGGGCACGGGTCGTCCAGCCACTTCAGCAACCGCCGGTTGGACAGATCGACCATGGCCCGGTGCACGCCCGGCTGGGCCAGGGCGCGCAGAATCTGTTGAGCCAGGAAGTCCGGGCGCTGTACCGAGCCGTCGAACTGGGCCCGCCAGTTCATTCCGCGTGTCACCAGATGCTCACGCCCGCCGACGGTTTCGCGTGCGGTGCGAACCACGAACCCCACCCGGATCAAGTCGCCGCGATAATCGGTGACATCCCAACTGCTACAGATGCTCTGGCCGGGTTCAGCGCGGATCGCCAACGCCAGTACCTTGTTCTCGTTGGGGCTGAACTCGCGGGTGGGCAGTTCCTCGACGAAGGCCCGATCCTGGGTGGCTTCCACGTCCGGGTCCTTGCCGCTGTTGGCCAGGGACTCGCGGGTGTCGGTGGCCACCCCCAGAGTCAGGTCCCATTTCAAGGGGCCGGGAATGGGCCGTTCAGACGGTTCGGCGTCCGCCGGCCCGGCCCACACGTGGATGCCGTGTACCCGGCCGTCGGACATCACCACGGGTTCGGTGCGGATGACCCGATCGCGTCGCGGTGTGATGCTGGCCAGACTCTGCCCGCTGCGCGCCGATTCCGCGATCGCGGTCTGGATTGCCGTCAGGTGAGGGCTGCGCCGAAGGAACTGGGTGAGCGGGACCAGGTTCTTGAGCTGACGACCCTGCGCAACGACTGCTGGTTCACTACCGAGCGTCTCCACCAGCAGCCAATCGCGCGTCATGATCGAAAATAGTACGACTATCGTGGCTTTACCTGCGCTGTTAGCGGACTATTTTCCCACGTCTGCGTAAATGCCGCACCGTCCGCCGGTCATCCGAGTTGCACAGCTTCCGGTGTAGGCGGTAACTTACGAGCGCATCCGGTATCTGCCGGACTGGGAGCGGATCGCTTTTCTCGACCGTTCGTCTTACTGTCCCGCTTGTTCATGCGTGGTGACGCCTGCGCGGCGCCGCTGTCGGGCTCAGGGCTCGGGGGAGTCGGCCGTTCGGGGGGTCGGCCGACTCCCGGAGTCACCCGGTGGGACCGTCAAGCGCGCCCAGTACCAGGCGCAGCACACGTACCGCGCCGTCCTTGTCCAAGGGATCGTTTCCGTTGCCGCACTTGGGTGATTGCACGCACGAGGGACAACCATGCGGGCATTCGCAGGATTCAATGGCCTCCGCGGTGGCGGTCAGCCAGGTCGCCGCAGCGCGGAATCCCCGCTCGGCGAAACCCGCCCCGCCCGGATGGCCGTCGTAGACGAAGACGCTGGGCAGGCTGCCCAGCGAGTCGGGCCCCAGGGCGGTGGACAATCCGCCGATGTCGCCGCGGTCGCAGCTGGCCACCAGGGGCAGCAGGCCGATGGCCGCATGTTCGGCGGCGTGCAACGCCCCGGGGATGGCGTTCTCGGCGACTCCGCAGTCGGCCAGCGCCTCGGGGGTGATGGTGTAGACCACCGCCGTGGTCGGCAGCGTCGCCGGGGGCACGTCCAGGTCGATGAAGTCCAGGACCTCTCCGGTCGGTAGCCGCCGGAGATATCCGACGATCTGCCTGGTCACCGTCACCGGCAGCAGGCCGAGGCTGACCGGCCCGAACCAGGCGCGTTCACCCTCGCCGGTCACGGCGATGTCGGTGATCTCGCGAGCGAAGGTGGTGTAACCCGGGTCCTCGGCGTGCACGAATGCGATCTGCCGCTCGGTGTCGAGTGAATCGACCAGATAACTCTCGCCCTGATGCAAATACACCGCGCCGGTGTGCACCGTGGCGGGCGCCTGCCCGGCGTCGACGCCACCCAGCAGCCGGCCGGTGTCGGCCTCCACGATCGCGACCTGACCACCGGCCGACCCGCGGATCTCCACCGCGGCATGCGGCTCGAGGCCGGGGGTGGGGAAGTAGCGGTCGGATCGCCGCCGCAACAGCCCGTCGGCCACCAGGGCGTCGGCCACCTGCTCTGCCCCCAGCCGGGCCACTTCGCCGGCCGTCAGCGGCAGCTCGGCGGCAGCGCACAGCAGCTGCGGCCCCAGCACATACGGGTTGGCCGGATCGATCACCACCTGCTCGATGGGCCGGCCCAGCAGCGCCTCGGGATGGTGCACCAGATAGGTGTCCAGGGGATCGTCGCGGGCGACCAGCACGATCAGTGCCGTCTGGCCCCGCCGGCCCGATCGGCCGGCCTGCTGCCAGAACGACGTCACGGTGCCCGGAAATCCGGCGATCACCACCGCGTCCAACCCGGCGATGTCCACGCCGAGCTCCAAGGCGTTGGTGGTGGCCAGGCCGTACAGCTGACCGTCGGCCAAGGCGCGCTCCAGGGCGCGGCGATCCTCGGCCAGATACCCCGCGCGGTACGAGGCGACCTTGCCGGCCAGGGCCGGGGCAGTCGACTCCAAGCGGGTGCGCGCCGCGAGTGCGGTCAGTTCCGCGCCCCGCCGCGACCGCACGAAGGTCAGGGTGCGGGCCCCCTCGGCGATCAGGTCGGCCATCACGCGGGCCGCCTCGCTACCGGCGGCGCGGCGCACCGGCGCGCCGTTCTCACCGGTCAGGTCGGTGCGCAGGGCCGGCTCCCACAGCGCCACCGTCCGGGCCCCGTGCGGTGAACCGTCCTCGGTGACCTCGGCGACGGGTTGCCCGATCAGCGCGGACGCGCTGGCGCCCGGAGACGCCGTGGTGGCACTGGCGAAGATCACCGTCGGGCCCGCGGGCAGCGTGGCCCCCGGCGGGGCGTACCGCTCACATAGGCGCAGCAGCCGTCGCAGCACCATCGCCACGTGCGATCCGAAGATCCCCCGGTAGTAGTGGCATTCGTCGACGATCACGAACCGCAGCCCGCGCAGGAACGCTGCCCAGCGAGTGTGGTTGCGCAGCAGCGACAGATGAATCATGTCCGGATTGGAGAACACCCAGCGGGACCGCTCGCGGGCGAACCGGCGGGTCTCGGCGGCGCTGTCGCCGTCGTAGGCCACCGGTGCCACGGCGCCGCCCGCAGCGCACAGGCGCGGAATCGCCGCGGTCAGCGCGTTCGCCGTGCGCAGCTGATCGTGGCCCAGCGCCTTGGTCGGCGACAGGTAGAGCGCCCGGGCGCGGGGATCGGCCGCCAAGGCCTGCAGTACCGGCAGCTGATAGGCCAGGGACTTACCCGACGCGGTGCCGGTGCTGATCACCACGTGACGTCCGGCGTGTGCCAGATCGGCGGCCGCCGACTGGTGCGACCACAGGGCCTCGATCCCGCGCTCGGTGAAGGCGGCGACCACGTCGGGATCGGCCCAGTCCGGCCAGCCGCACGCACGGCCTGACGATGCCGGCAGATTGGCGACGTGACGCAGCGGTTCTTCTCCCGCCTCGACCCCGGCGAGCGCGGCGGCCAGCAATTCGCCGCCGAAATTCGCCGTCATATGTCACTGCCTCCATTGCCCGCTGCCATTGCCCGCCGCCGTATTGTTCACCCTTCGGCCGAGATTTCGGCACCGCAGTCTGTCCTCAGGGCGATGAACGTGGTTGACTGATGGACGGTCGTAGCTTCTGTGTTCGTGTTAAGCCTTCGCAGGATCTGTGGTTGCGGCCGCAGTGCCCGCGGGGGACGTCGGTGGCAGCACCGACCGACCGCCGGGGTAGGGCGGTCGGAACAGGCCCGGGGCAGCGAAAATCGGTGCCCCGAACAACGGTGTGCACTGCACCGGGCAAGAAGAGTAAGGAAAGATCGACAAATGCCACAGGGAACTGTGAAGTGGTTCAACGCAGAGAAGGGCTTCGGCTTCATCGCGCCCGAGGACGGGTCGGCGGACGTGTTTGTCCACTACACGGAAATCCAAGGGTCCGGCTTTCGCACCCTCGAGGAAAACCAGCGGGTGGAGTTCGAGGTCGGACAGAGCCCTAAGGGCCCCCAGGCCACGGGCGTCCGCTCCATCTAAGCCACTGGATTCGACGACACCCCCCGTGCAGCTCCCGCGAACGGAGCACTGCCGGGGGGTTTCGTTTCGGGCGGGTCAGGCCGTAAGGCCCGACCCGGAGGCCGCCGGACGCTGGACCGGCTTACTGTCGGTGACGTGAGCCAGCTTTCCTTCTTCTCGGCCGAGTCGGTGCCGCCCAGCGTCACCGACCTCACCGGGGTGCTGGCTGGTCCGGGGCAGATCGTCGTGTCGGGGGCCGGCGCGAGGATCTCGGTTGTGGTCGAAGCTCAATGGCGAGCGGCGGCCCTGGCCGAGTTGATCGAGGAGGCCGGTCTACGGCCCGAAGTCACCCGCACCGACGAAGACACCCCGCTGGTGCGGACCGCGGTCGACCCGAGGTTGCGTGCTTTGGCTTCGGCGTGGACCCGCGGGGCGGTCAAGACCGTTCCGCCGCAATGGCTGCCGGGTCCGCGTGAATTGCGGGCGTGGGCGCTGGCGGCGGGAACCGCGGAAGGCGACCGGTACCTGCTCGGGCTCGACCCGCACGCGCCGGACACCTTCGCGCCGTTGGCCTCGGCCCTGATGCGGGCTGGGATCGCGCCCACGCTGATCGGCAGCCGTGGGGGCCGCCCGGCGTTGCGGATCACCGGCCGGCGCCGGTTGCTGCGACTGGTCGAAAACGTCGGGGAATCGCCCCCAGACCCCGACGCGTTGAGTCAGTGGCCGCGTGTCGGAGCCGCGATCCCGGGCCACGCGGACGGGTTTTGAGAGAATGCACTGCGCAGCGCCAGTTTGCATCGGCACGGGAGTGAGTGCGAGATTGTCAGTTGTCCACCGGCGGCGTGACGTGGGTGCGGACAGAAGTGGAGTGTAAGCGCAGTTGGCTGACCCCGGCCGCAACGGCGGCACAAGTTCACCCGTGCGGCGGCTCGTCATTGTCGAGTCGCCCACCAAGGCACGGAAAATTGCGGGCTACCTGGGCAGTAACTACGTAGTCGAGTCCTCGCGGGGTCACATTCGGGACCTGCCGCGCAATGCCGCCGATGTGCCGGCGAAGTACAAGACCGAACCCTGGGCGCGCCTGGGTGTCAACGTCGACGCCGACTTCGAGCCGCTCTACATCGTGAGCCCCGATAAGAAGGGCACCGTCACCGAGCTCAAGGGCCTGCTCAAGGACGTCGACGAGCTCTATCTGGCCACCGATGGTGACCGGGAGGGCGAAGCGATCGCCTGGCACCTGCTGGAGACGCTCAAGCCGCGCATCCCGGTCAAACGGATGGTGTTCCACGAGATCACCGAGCCGGCGATCCGCAACGCCGCGGAGAACCCGCGCGACCTGGACATCGACCTGGTGGACGCCCAGGAGACCCGGCGCGTGCTGGACCGGCTGTACGGCTACGAGGTCAGCCCCGTGCTGTGGAAGAAGGTCGCGCCGAAGCTGTCGGCCGGCCGGGTGCAGTCGGTGGCCACCCGCATCATCGTGCAGCGCGAACGCGAGCGGATGGCGTTCCGCAGCGCCTCCTACTGGGACGTCGTGGCCCAACTGGACGCCAGTGTCTCCGACCCCACTGCCTCGCCGCCCACCTTCACCGCCCGACTGGTCGCCGTGGACGACCTGCGGGTGGCCAGCGGCCGTGATTTCGACTCGCTGGGTGCGCTGCGCAAGCCCGCCGAGGTGCGGGTGCTCGACGAAGCCGCGGCCACCGCACTGGCGGCCGGGCTGGCCGGTGCGTCCCTGTCGGTGACGTCGGTGGAGGAAAAGCCCTACACCCGGCGGCCCTACGCACCCTTCATGACCTCGACGTTGCAGCAGGAAGCCGGCCGCAAACTGCGGTTCTCCGCCGAACGGACGATGAGCATCGCCCAGCGGCTCTACGAGAACGGCTACATCACCTATATGCGTACCGACTCGACCACGCTGTCGCAGTCGGCAATCGACGCCGCGCGTACCCAGGCCCGCCAGCTCTACGGCGAGGAGTACGTCTCGCCGTCGCCGCGGCAGTACACCCGCAAGGTCAAGAACGCCCAGGAAGCCCACGAGGCGATCCGGCCGGCCGGCGAGACGTTCGCCACCCCCGACGCGGTGCGCAACGAACTGGGCAGCGACGAGTTCCGGCTCTACGAGCTGATCTGGCAGCGCACCGTCGCCTCGCAGATGGCCGACGCCCGCGGCACGACGCTGAGCCTGCGGATCGGCGGCCAATCGCGCGACAAGCAGGTGACGTTCGCCGCCAGCGGCCGGACCATCACCTTCCCGGGCTTCCTCAAGGCCTACGTGGAGACCGTCGACGAGTTGGCCGGCGGTGAAGCCGACGACGCGGAGCGGCGGCTGCCGCAGTTGACCCAGGGGCAGCGGGGGGACGCCGCCGAGGCCACCCCGGACGGCCACGCCACCAACCCGCCGGCGCGCTACACCGAGGCGTCGCTGGTCAAGTCGCTCGAGGAGTTGGGCATCGGTCGGCCGTCGACCTACTCCTCGATCATCAAGACCATCCAAGACCGCGGCTACGTCTACAAGAAGGGCAGCGCGCTGGTCCCGACCTGGGTGGCGTTCGCCGTCATCGGGCTGCTCGAACAGCATTTCGGCCGGCTTGTCGACTACGACTTCACCGCGGCGATGGAAGACGAACTCGACGGCATCGCCGCGGGGCGTCAGCGCCGAACCGACTGGCTGCACAACTTCTACTTCGGTGGCGACTACGGGGTCGAGGACTCCATCGCCCGGGCCGGCGGACTCAAGAAGCTGGTCGGGGTGAACCTGGAGGGCATCGACGCCCGTGAGATCAACTCGATCCGGCTGTTCGACGACGCGCAGGGCAGGCCGATCTATGTGCGGGTGGGCAAGAACGGCCCCTACCTGGAGCGCATGGTCACCGGCGACGACGGCGAACCGACCCCGCAGCGGGCCAACCTGGACGACTCCCTGCCGCCCGACGAGCTGACCCTGGCGCTGGCCGAAGAACGCTTCGCCACCCCGCAAGAGGGCCGATCGCTGGGCATCGACCCCGACAGCGGTCACGAGATCGTCGCCAAGGACGGCCGCTACGGCCCCTACGTCACCGAGGTTCTGCCGCCGCCACCGGACGACGAGTCCGGCGCCACGGCGAAAAAGGGCAAGAAGCCGACCGGTCCGAAGCCGCGCACCGGCTCGCTGCTGCGCAGCATGAGTCTGGACACCGTGACGCTCGAGGATGCGCTGAAGCTGCTCTCGTTGCCGCGGGTGGTGGGCGTCGATCCCGAGTCCGGCGACGAGATCACCGCACAGAACGGTCGCTATGGGCCGTACCTCAAGCGCGGCACCGATTCCCGGTCGCTGGCGAGCGAGGAGCAGATCTTCGACATCTCCCTGGAGGAGGCGCTGAAGATCTACGCCGAGCCCAAGCGCCGGGGGCGCCAGTCCGCGGCGGCTCCGCCGCTGCGCGAGCTGGGTGCCGACCCCGCGAGCGGCAAGCCGATGGTGATCAAGGACGGCCGGTTCGGTCCGTACGTGACCGACGGCGAGACCAACGCCAGCCTGCGCAAGGGCGATGAGGTGGCTTCGATCACCGATGAGCGTGCCGCCGAGCTTCTTGCCGATCGGCGGGCGCGGGGGCCGGTCAAGAAGGCTGCGAAGAAGGCCGTCCGCAAGGCGCCTGCGAAAAAGGCGCCCGCGAAGAAGGCAACCGCCAAGAAGGCCGCCAAGCGCTGATTCAGTCGGCGGCTGCCGAGGCCTCGGCGTCTTCGGCCGGGATGGTTTCCAGCGTTGCCAGGTTCAACGGCCGGGCCAGCTGCGTCGGTCCGGTGCGTCCGCGCAGTTCGACGATCTCGCCGACCTCCCAGCACAACGCCTCGGCGTCCACCGCGCCGCTGACCGCGACCGCCGACGCCAGCACGTGGCCGTCGTCCAGCTTCGCCAGTTCGGTCAGCCGGGCGGCCTCGTTGACCGGGTCGCCGATCACGGTGTACTCGAAACGGGCCCGGGCGCCGATGTGCCCGGCGATCGCCCGCCCGGCCGACACCCCGATGCCGAACTCCTCGGAACCGAGCACCGGCAGCAGGCCGTCGTGCAGCTCGCGGGCCGCCGCCAGGGCGGCACTGGAGGCGTCCGGGTGCTCGATGGGCGCGCCGAAGATGGCCAGTGCGGCGTCACCCTGGAACTTGTTGACGAAACCGCCATGGCGCCCCACCGCTTCGACCACCACCCGGAAGAACTCGTTGAGCA
This sequence comes from Mycobacterium sp. UM_Kg1, assembly GCF_000972925.1. NCBI lineage: Bacteria > Bacillati > Actinomycetota > Actinomycetes > Mycobacteriales > Mycobacteriaceae > Mycobacterium > Mycobacterium sp. UM_Kg1. The sequence goes on from NZ_JRMK01000001.1 coordinate 26,636, forward strand.
GGTTGACGACCTCGCTGGGCGGCCGGGTGGCGGCCAGCTGCGTGGAACCCACCAGGTCGATGAACAGCACCGCCACGTCGCGTTCCTGCCCGCCCAACTCGGTGCCGCGTTCCAGGGCACGCCGGGCCACATCCTCGCCCACATAGCGTCCGAACAGGTCGCGCAGCCGCTGCCGCTCGGCGAGGTCGCGCACCATGTCGTTGAAGCCGGCCTGCAGCAGGCCCAGCTCACTGGCGTCATAGATCTGCATGTGCGCGTTGTAGTTGCCGCGCTGCACCTCGCCCAGCGCCCACCGTAACTGTCGCAGCGGGTCGGCGATCGACATGGACACCAGGACGGTGCCGGCCAGCCCGATGACCAGGGCGGCCAGTGCCATCAGCAGGATCGGGGTGAACAACTTGTCTGGTGAGGCGTTGAGCAGGGATGCCTTGCCGGCCAACACCGACAGCACGATCGCCAGCACCGGCACGCCCGTGGACAGCAGCCAGGTCAGCAGCTGGCGGAGGATGACACCGGGTGCGCGCAGGTTCTCCGGGGTGCCGTCGCGCAGGGCGGCGACCGCCACCGGCCGCAGCACCCGCTCGGACTGCAGGTAGCCGATGATCGCGGTGGCCGCTGCCCCCAGGGCCGTGGCGGTGACCACCACGGGCACGACGTGGTGCACCACCTGCCAGCTGATGGCGACGAACACCACCCCGCCCACCGCCCAGTAGCCGATGCTGATCAGGGACCGGTAGAACGGCATCCGCAGCGCCCGGGATCGCGCCAGTTCGGTGTCTGCGGGATCGGAGTCGCCGTGGGTGTCCAGATCGGCCAGCAGCGCCTCCCGGCGCTGCCAGCGGAACACCGGCATCAGCAACGCGGTGCTGAGCGAAAAGCCGAGTCCGAACAGGATCAACAGCACGACGCCGAAGAGCACCAGATTCAGCCGCGGCAGGTCCTGCAGGTTGATCCGGTCCTCGTCGGGCAGGCCGAACCGCAGGAAGCCGAACACGAACAGTGCGCCGATGATGTCGGCCTGCAGCATGCTCAGCGTGAAAACGGGCCAGGGTGTGCGCACAACCCAGCGGACGAATCGCTCGATCCGCCCGACCAGGGTCGTGGTGCTCACCAGCACACCGTATCCGGCGAGACGAGGAATGACCGAGGCTGATGGCGTTGGCATGTCCGGTGGAGGCACTACTGTGACCGTGATGTCCGGAGTTTTCACCCGCTTGGTGGGTCAGCAGACGGTGGAGGCCGAACTGCTGTCAGCCGTGCGGGCCTCCCGGCAGCCCGGGGCACCCGGGGCGATGTCCGCGGGCGGTATGTCGCACGCGTGGCTGATCACCGGCCCGCCCGGCTCGGGCCGGTCCATCGCGGCGGTGTGTTTCGCCGCGGCGCTGCAATGCACCGCCGAGGAGGAGCAGGGCGGCCCCGGTTGCGGCCGCTGCCGGGCCTGCACCACGACGATGGCCGGCACCCACGCCGACGTCCGGCGTGTCGTGCCGGAGGGGCTGTCCATCGGTGTCGACGAGATGCGGGCCATCGTGCAGGCCGCCTCGCGGCGGCCCGGGACCGGGCGCTGGCAGATCGTGGTGATCGAGGACGCCGACCGGCTCACCGAGGGCGCGGCCAACGCCCTGCTCAAGGTGGTCGAGGAGCCGCCGCCTTCGACGGTGTTCCTGTTGTGCGCGCCCTCGGTGGATCCGGAGGACATCGCGATCACGCTGCGGTCCCGGTGCCGTCATGTCGCGTTGGTGACCCCACCGCTGGCGGCCGTCGCCCAGGTGCTGATGGAGGTCGACGGCCTGGACTCGGCGACCGCGGAGTGGGCCGCGGCGGTCAGCGGTGGCCATGTGGGGCGGGCTCGGCGGCTGGCGACCGATTCCGAGGCCCGGCAGCGCCGGCAGCGGGCGCTTTCGCTGGCCCGGGACGCCGCGACCCCGTCGCGGGCCTTCGCCGCGGTCGATGACCTGGTGGCCGCGGCCGAATCCGAGGCCCGGGACCTGACCGCGGAGCGCTCGGAGGCCGAGACCGAGGAGCTGCGCACCGCATTGGGGGCCGGTGGCACCGGCAAGGGCACCGCCGGAACCCTGCGCGGCACCGCCGGACTGATCAAGGACCTGGAGCGCCGGCAGAATTCCCGCCACAAGCGGGCTTCGCGGGATGCGCTGGACCGCGCGCTGATCGACCTGGCCACCTACTTCCGCGACGCCCTGCTGGTCGCCATGGCCCCGGCCGGCGTGGCCCGGCCCAGCCACCCGGACATGACCGACGCCGCGGCCGCGATCGCGGCACACGCGCCGCCGGACCGGTTGTTGCGCTGCATCGAGGCGGTGCTCGAATGCCGCGAGGCGCTGGCGGCCAACGTCAAGCCCCGCTTCGCCGTCGGCGCCATGGTGGCCACCGTCGGACAGGCGCTGCGAAACGACCTGTAGACTGACCCGGCCCGGTTTAGGCGGGGCGCGCCACCTTAGCTCAGTCGGTAGAGCAATTCACTCGTAATGAATAGGTCAGGAGTTCGATTCTCCTAGGTGGCTCCACAATGGCAGGTCCGGTGGCGGCGCTAGGCTCAGTCGCGCGCACACACCCAGGCGGGACCAGCCGGCGTTGCACGTGCGCGCGACGCCGCGGAAGGTGAGCAATTCCGTTGTCCGCCAACCCCGCAGTGTCCGCACTGTTTCGCTACATCGAGACACTGCATGGCGACCGCCCCTGGGGCAGCATGCTCGACTCCGGTGCCGGCGTGAAGTCCCTGCAATGGATCCAGACGCTGCCGACCGAAAGCTGGACCGCGATCACCGCCGCTGCCGGGATGGCCGACGCCAGCCGCGCCGCACTCGGGGACAGCGTTCGGCCGCAGGATCGGATACTGGTGGGCAACTGGATCGATGGCGGCCTGCTCGCCGGCGAGACGTTCGACACGGTGCTGGCCGACTACCTCGTCGGCGCCGTCGAGGGCTTCGCGCCCTACTGGCAGGACCATGTCTTCCAGCGGCTGCGGCCCCTCGTCGCCGACGGCGGCCGGCTCTACGTCACCGGCCTGGAGCCCTACGTGCAGTACCCGCCGAACACCGAAAGCGGCCGGATCATCTGGGAGATCGGTCGCGTTCGCGACGCGTGCCTGCTGCTGGCCGGTGAACGGCCCTACCGGGAGTTTCCGCTGGAGTGGGTGCTGCGGCAGCTGGCTCTGGCGGGCTTGCGCACGGTGCAGTTCCGCCGGTTTCCCATCCGTTACGGCCCTCGGCACGTCCACGGCCAGCTCGACATGTGCCGCCGGCGGGCCGAGCGCTTCGGCTCGCCGGAGCTGGCCGCCTCGATGCTGCGCTACGTCGACGATCTGCAGCAGCGAGCGCTGGCTCTGCACGAGCGCGAGGGCGGCCTGCGGCACGGTCGCGACTATGTGATCGCCGCCGAGCCCATACCCGGCGCAGGTGTCGGGTCTTAGATGTACATCGCCGGGTCGATGTAGCTGGTCGGGTCGACCAGCGGCTCCCGCTGCTTCTCGGTGCGGTGCCGCACCGAGGCCGGAATGCCCGTGGCGATGCAGTCCGCCGGTACGTCCTGGGTGACCACCGCATTGGCCCCGATGGCGCTGCCGTCCCCGATGGTGATCGGGCCGAGGACCTTGGCCCCGGCGCCCACGGTGACGCCGTTGCCGATGGTCGGGTGGCGCTTGCCGTGGCTCAGTGAGCGCCCGCCGAGGGTCACCCCGTGGTAGACCATGACGTCATCGCCGATCTGGGTCGTCTCGCCGATCACCACGCCCATGCCATGGTCGATGAAGAAGCGCCGGCCGATGGTCGCGCCCGGGTGGATCTCGATGCCGGTGGCGAACCGGGTGGCCTGGGCCAGCAGGCGGGCCGCTCCGCGCAGCGCCGGCCTGGCCCACAGCCGATGTGCCACCCGATGTGACCAGATCGCGTGCAGGCCGGAATAGACCAGGGCGTTCTCGACGTCCCCGCGCGCGGCCGGGTCATGGTCTCGCGCGTTGCGCAGGTCCTCGCGCAATGTCTTCCACACGCCTGTCATGGGCGTGATCATTCCCTGATGTGCTCGAACAGCGCCGTCGAGATGTAGCGTTCGCCGAAGTCGGGGATCACCACCACGATCAGCTTCCCTGCGTTCTCGGGGCGTTTGGCCAGCTCCAGGGCGGCCCAGACGTTGGCGCCTGCCGAGATGCCGCCGAGAATGCCTTCCTGGGTGCCCAGGGCGCGAGCCACCCGGATGGCGTCGTCGAACTGCGCGTCGATGATCTCGTCGTAGGCATTGCGGTCCAGCACCTCGGGGATGAAGTTGGGTCCCAGGCCCTGGATCTTGTGCGGACCGGGCTGGGCGCCGTGCAGGATCGCCGAGTCCTTGGGCTCCACCCCGACGATCTGGACTTCCGGCTTGCGCGACTTGAGGATGTGCGAGACGCCGGTCAGCGTGCCGCCGGTACCGATGCCGGCGACGAAGATGTCCACCGCGCCGTCGGTGTCCTTCCACACCTCTTCTGCGGTGGTGTGCTCGTGGATGGCCGGGTTGGCCGGGTTGGCGAACTGATTCGCGGACAAGGCGTTGTGGGTGTCGGCGACGATCTGCTTGGCCTTGGCCACCGCGCCGGCCATGCCCTCGGAGCCGGGCGTCAGGACGATCTCGGCGCCGTAGGCGCGCAGCATCACCCGACGCTCGGTGGACATGGTGTCCGGCATGGTCAGGATCACCTTGTAGCCGCGCGCGGCGCCGACCATCGCCAACGCGATGCCGGTGTTGCCGCTGGTGGCCTCCACGATGGTGCCGCCGGGGCGCAGCTGGCCGGATCTCTCCGCGGCGTCGATGATCGCGACGCCGATCCGGTCCTTGACGCTGTTGGCGGGGTTGTAGAACTCGAGTTTGGCCGCCACCTGGGCGCCGAGGCCCTCGGTCAGCCGGTTGAGCCGCACCAGCGGGGTACGACCGACCAACTCGGTGACGTTGTCGTAGATCCTGCCCATCAATTGCCCTTTCTCACCAAAACCACCATCGGAGCTATGCGCTCCCCTCGGCGATGCGCCGGACGGCCCTGATGAACACGTCGATCTCTTCGAAGGTGTTGTAGAACGCGAACGACGGACGCACGGTGGCCTCCAGCCCGTACCGGCGCAGGATGGGTTGCGCGCAGTGGTGTCCGGCACGCACCGCGATGCCCTCGGCGTTGAGGGCCTTGCCGACGTCGGCCGGGTCGTGGCCGGCCAACACGAACGACAACACGCTGGCCTTCTCGTCGGCGGTCCCGACGATCCGCACGCCCGGTATAGCGGCCAACCGCGGCGTGGCGTACTCCAGCAGCGCGTGTTCGTAGGCGGCGATACGTTCGACCCCCACCCGCTCCACATAGCACAGCGCAGCGCCGAGGCCGACGGCGTCGGCGATATTGCCGGTGCCCGCCTCGAATTTGTTGGGCGGTTGCTGGTACAGCGAACGCTCAACGGTGACGTCGGCGATCATGTTGCCTCCACCCTGCCATGGCGGCGTCTCTGCCAGGGCATCTTCGGTCCCGTACAGCACACCGATCCCGGTGGGGCCGAAGATCTTGTGCCCGGAAAACGCGAAGAAATCCGCTCCCAACGACTGTACGTCGATCGGGATGTGGGGGATCGACTGTGCTCCGTCGATCAGCACCCGGGCGCCGTAGCGGTGCCCGAGTTCGACGATCTCGTGTACCGGGGTGACGGTCCCCAACGCGTTGGAGACGTGCGTGGCGGCAACCAGTTTGGTCCGCGGCCCCAGCAGATCCTCGAACTCGCCCAACAGCAGGTTCCCTGCGTCGTCCACCGGGGCCACCCGCAGAATCGCGCCGGTCTGCTTCGAGATCATCTGCCACGGAACGATATTCGCGTGATGCTCCAGGTGCGTGATGACGATCTCGTCGCCGGGGCGCAGATGCTTTCCGCCCCATGCGTAAGCGACCAGGTTGATCGCTTCGGTGGTGCCCCGCACGAACACGATGTCTTCGCTGCGCGGCGCACCCACAAACCGCCGGACGGTGTCGCGGGCGTCCTCGTAGGCATCGGTGGCGCGGGCCGCGAGTTCGTGCGCGGCCCGGTGGATGTTGGAGTTCTCGTGGGCGTAGAAGTGCGCCAGCCGGTCGATCACGGCCTGCGGCTTCTGCGTGGTGGCGGCGTTGTCGAACCAGATCAGCGGTTTGCCGTTGACCCGCTCGCGCAGAATCGGAAAGTCGGCCCGCACCGCGTTGACGTCGAACACCTCATGGGTGTCCGGCGTCACCGGAACCGGCTGGGTGGCCGGCGCCGGGCGCGACAAGAAGTAGTAGTTCGCCTCGTCGCCGCCGGTTGCCGGCGCCGGAGCCTCGGGCAGCTCCAGGTGGGGAACCGCCGAACCGCCGGCCGGCCAGCCCGGGGCCGATCCGCGCGGAGCGGCCGGGACGGCCGGGCCGGCGGCCGGATAGCCGGCCAGGACCCCCGGCACGGTCGGCACGATGCCGGACGGGACCGCGAACGCCGCGAGGTCGCCCACGCCGGCCGGCAGCAGTCCGCTCGGATCGACCGCCCCGCCGCGCGGTGCCACCGCGGTGGTCTGCGGGGGTGAGTCCGGACCGGGTTGAGGGCCGAGGGTGTAGAGCTGATTGGCCAGGATCTCCAGCTCGGCCGCGCTGATCGGCGGGTTTCCCCCGGCAGCTACCGGCCCGGGGTCACTCGTACTCATGGAAACGGTCCACCGAGACGTCGTCGAGCACAGCGAGCGCATCGTCGGTGAGCACGGCCAGCGAGTTGTACAGCGTGACCAGATAGGACGCGATCGCCGACCGGTTGATCCCGGTGAACCGGACCGACAGACCCGGGGCCTGCTCGCCGACCAGGCCGGGCTGGAACAACCCGACGACGCCCTGGCGCTCCTCGCCGGTTCGCACCAGCAGGATCTTGGTCTTGGAGTCTTCCACCGGAACCTTGTCGCTGGGCACGATCGGGATGCCGCGCCAGGTGATGAACTGCGCGCCGAACAGGTTCACCACCACCGGGGGGACGCCGCGGCGGGTGGCCTCGCGGCCGAAGGCGGCCACGCCCAGCGGGTGGGTCAGGAAGAACCCGGGCGTCTTCCACACCTTGGTGATCAGCGCGTCCAGGTCGTCGGGAGTGGGCGGCCCGGTGATGGTCGAGATGGTCTGCTCCGGGGTCACCTGGGCCAGCAGGCCGTACTCCGGGTTGTTGACCAGTTCGAACTCCTGGCGTTCCTTGATGGTCTCGATGGTGAGGCGCAGCTGCTGCGCGACCTGGTCGTGCGGGCTGGAGTACAGGTCGGAGACCCGGGTGTGCACATCGAGAATCGTGGAGATGGACCGCAGTGTGTATTCGCGCGGGCTGGTCTCGTAGTCCACGAACGTCTGCGGCAGCGGTTCTGCAGAGCCCGCCCCCTGCTCGGCGTGAATGGCCACCTGGCCGGGGTTGACCACTCGGTTGACCCGGTAGATGCCGGCCTCGACGGGAACCCAGTTCAGCAGGTGCAGCAGCCAGCGCGGCGTGATGGTCGCCAGCTGCGGGACGGTCTTCGTCGCATTGGCAAGCTGCCGTGCGGCGAGGTCGCCCAACGCCTGAGATTCGTTCTGAGCGGACGTCATTGCTTCCTCCTGATGAGTAACGGCGCCAATCATGGACCATCGGTCGGGTTTGCCCACCAGTTGCGCTCATGGCGAATTGAAATCATGGCAACTCGCGCCGCTGCGGTACATGTCGTAGGGTATGCGTATGTCGCACATCACGCAGCCGCAGCCGCACGTTTCGTGCCGCCTTGCCGCGTGTTGTTGTCGTTGATTCTCTGACGCCCTGATTCCTCAGCGTCGCAGCCCGTCCCCGGTTTCCGGTCAGGTGCTGCCGTGCGCGCATCAGACCAGAAAGTCGATTCGGCATGACCGTTTCTGCCTCCGTTCTTCCACTGCCCGATACCCAGCCCGCGGTGACCGTCCGCCGCAGGGTCCATCCGCGACCGGCGGTCGATATCGACCGGATGACCCGCTACCACGGCGGCACCTATTCGCACACCGTGGACCGCATCGTGTTCACCGACGGCACGAGCGCGCGCACCGATCTGATTCGGCTCAACCCCGGTATCGCGGCGTATTCGCTGGACTTCCACGGCATTGCGCCGACCCGCCCCTCTGCCTACCGGATCGACACCTGGTCGGCGGTTCCCCACCTGGGGGCCGCCGAACGGGATGTCCGCGAGGTTCAGGTCGACTGGATCCTGCGCAATTCCGTACCGCGGCTGAACACCGTCGAGGTGAGTCGGCGGTTGCGGGAGGCCGGGTATCTGGGCCGCGGGAACATCGCCGAGCACGAGGCGATAGCGGCCACCCAGGCGGCGATCTGGCGGCTGACCAACGGTTTAGAGCTGGACACCCGTGCCCGCACCGAGCCGGTGCGGGTGCTGCGCCGGCCCGACGGGGTGACGGTCGAGTTCGACGAGGCCCTCGAATTGGGCGGGTACACCGTCGAACTGCTCGCCGCGCAGCCGGTGGAGGTGACACTGCACAAATCCGACGACGGCCAGACCTGGCGCGAGGTGCTGTCGTCGCGGCTGACCGCCCGAACCCCTGGGATCCAGCGCAAGGCGCTCGGCGTCGGGGCCACCGCCGGCGGACATCGGTACTACCGCCTGGCGGTGACCGGATCGGGGGCAGCCACCATCGGCGACGTCGGCTTCTGGCCCGACGGCACCGGCACCTACCGCAATCCCGACCGGATCGTGGCCCTCTACCGCTATCTGGTGGCGGGGGCGGCCCGGGCGCGTACCACCGCACCCGGATTGGACGTCTCGGCGGCCACCGTGGCCGACGGGGTGGTGGGGCCGCTGCGCCTTGCCGTCGCGGACTCCGCCGCAGTCAGTGCCGAGGGCGCCGTTGTCCTGGACGCCGACGGTGCCGAGCTGGCCGATCCGGTACCGCCCGGCGGCGTCTTCTTCCTGCGGGCACGGCCTGGCGCGGCTTCGGCGCGGGTCCGCGTCACGGTGCCCGGCACCGAGGACGGCTACGGCGGCCGGGTTCTCACCGGCATCGCCGGCGACGAGCGGTCGCAGAACTACACCCCGGTGGCGCTGGCGGTCCCGGCTGCACTGGTGGTCGACTTCCAGGTGTCCTGGGCGCCGCGGCAGACCGGCGCCCCGCGGGCCCGGCGCTACCCGCGCCGATAGGGCGGGCAAGACAGGGCTCGCCCGGATGTCAGCGGGGTGCCGTCAACCCGGGAACGGCAGCGGAATACAGCCAGGCCTGCCAGAACGACTGCAGTGGTTGTGGGCTGTATCCGGCGGCCAGCGCGGTGAAATCCTCAGTGCCGGCGTTGCTGTGGCGGTAGCGCGCGGTCCAGTCGCGCAGTAGGGCGAAGAAGGCGTCGTCGCCCAGTCGGCCGCGCAGCACGTGCAGGGTGAGCGCGCCGCGTTTGTACACCCGGTCGTCGAACATCTCGACCGGTCCGGGATCGGCCAACAGCAGATCCTGCGGCAGGCCGGTCAACTGTCGGTGGTAGCGCCGGGCCAGTTGGTCGGCGCTCGGCCCACCGGAGTGCTCTGACCACAGCCACTCGGCGTAGCAGGCGAATCCTTCGTGCAGCCAGATATCGCTCCAGCGCCGCACGGTGACGCTGTTTCCGAACCACTGGTGGGCCAGCTCGTGGGCGATCAGCCGCGTCGACGAGCCGCGGCCGTTGCAGTGGTTGGCGCCGAAGATCGAAATCCCTTGGGCCTCCAGGGGGATCTCCAGGTCGTCGTCGGTCACCAGCACCGTGTAGCCGGCCGCCAGCGGGTAGGGCCCGAACAGTTGCACAAACAGCTGCATCATCTGCGCCTGGCGTGCGAAATCCCGCTCGAACTCGGTCTGCAGGCGGGCGGGCAGCACCGCCCGAATGGCTACGGCCGACCCGGGTACCGGTCGGGTCACGTACCGGCCGATCTGCAAGGTGACCAGATAGGGGGGCGTGGGCTCCGGCTGGTCGTAGGTCCAGGTGGTGCGGGTGGCGCGGACCCGCCGCGAGATCAGTTCGCCGTTGGCGAGCGCGTAATAGGAGCTGTCGGTGCTGATCTGGATCCGGTAGCTGGCCTTGGCGCAGGGATGGTCATCGCAGGGAAACCATGTCGGTGCGCCATTGGGCTGACCCGAGACCAGGACGCCGTCGGAGAGCTCCTCGAAACCTACTTCCCCCCAAACGGTTTCGCTGGGACGCGGCGATCCGGAATACCGGACCGAGATCACCAGGGCGGCACCGGCGGGCACCGTGGCGGCCAGGGTGATGCGCAGCTTGGCCGCCGAGGTGGCGAACCGGGCCGGCGGCCTGCCGTTGATCCACACCTTGGCCACCGACAGCGTGTCGGCGAGGTCGAGGGTGATTTCGCGCAGCGCGGCCAGCGCGACCGCGGTGATGGCCGCGGTGCCCGCCAGCCGGTTACTGCTGACCTTGTACTCCAAGTCCAGTTCGTAGCGCGATACCCGGTAGCCACTGTTTCCGCTGCCGGGCAGGTAGGGATCGCCCACCGCGGCCGGGGCCGGTGTCGCGGAAATCTTGGCCGGTTTGCTCACGCCGCCGGCTCCTGCCTCGCCGATGCCGCAGAGCCGGGCTTCTTGCCCGGCAGCGGCCACGGCGCGATCGGATTGCCCTGCCAGCGGGTGGCGGGGGGCACCTGGTCGCCGCGCATCACCAACGAGGCCGGCCCCACGGTGGCCCCGGCGCCCAGTCGGGCCGCGGGCAATGCCACGCAGTTGGGTCCCAAGGTGGCGCCCGCCTCCAGCGTGACGGTGTCCATCTGCATGATGCGATCGTGGAACAGGTGGGTCTGCACCACACAACCCCGGTTCACCGTTGCGCCGGCGTCAAGGGTGACCAGGTCGGCTTCGGGCAGCCAGTACGTTTCGCACCACACGCCCCGGCCGATGGTGGCTCCCAGAGCGCGCAACCACAGGTTCATCACCGGGGTGCCGGTGGCGGCCCGGGCGAACCACGGGGCGGCGACCGTCTCCACGAACGCGTCGGAGACCTCGTTGCGCCACACGAACGACGACCACAGGGGACGCTGGCAAGCCCGGATCCGGCCCACGATGAGCCATTTCGCCAGCACTGCGCCCGCCCCGGCCGCGGCGCCCGCGGCCAGCAGCGCCACGCCGCTGCCCAGTGCGGTCCAGCCGTAGCCGAATTGTGTTGCTCCCCATTGCAGCACGCCCAGTACGGCGACACCGATCGCGAATGTGACGATGACAGGGATCAACCGGAAGGTCTCGACCGCCGCGCGCATCACCCACAGTCTGCGCGGTGGGCGGAAGGTCCGTTCGACATCGAGGTCGGCGGCCTTGCGGCGCAACCGCACCGGTGGGCTGCCCAGCCACGACGAGCCGGTCTTGGCCTTGTGCGGCGCAGTCGAGAGCACCGCCACCAGGGCATTGTCGGGTACCCGCCGACCCGGCTGGGTGATCCCGGAATTCCCCAGGAACGCGCGCTTGCCGATTGTTGCCGGTGCGACATGAATCCAGCCGCCGCCCAGCTCATAGGAGGCGACCATGGTGTCGTCGGCGAGGAAAGCGCCGTCGGCGATCGTGGTGTACTTCGGGATCAGCAATGCGGTGGAGATCTCGGTTCCCCGACCGACTTTCGCGCCCAGCAGTCGCAGCCACCACGGTGTTATCAGGCCCGCATAGAGCGGAAAGAGGTAGTCGCGCGCGGCGTCCATCAGGCGTTCGGTGGCCCACAGCTGCCAGCCGACCCGGCTGCGCACCGGGTGGTAGCCGCTGTGCAGACCGATCGACAACAGCCGTACGCCGATCACGGTCAGGGCGGCGTAGCTCAACATCGCGGCCAGTGCGGCCGGCGGGGTCGCGAGCAGCGCCGGCCGAACGGCATCGGCCAGACTGGCGCAGTCCCGCACGGCACGGCCCACCACCGCCAGTCCGGTGCCCAGCGCCAGGAGCGGCAAAGCGCCGAGCAGCAGCGAGGTCAGTCCGTACACTGCCACCCACAGCGGGCGCGGCGGCGGCCGGTGATCCGGCCAAGGGTGGTGCGCCTTGCCGGATTTCATAGCCGGCGAGCCGGTCCAGTACTGGCCTTTCTTCACCTCGCCGATCACTCCGGACCCCGGTGCCACGTCGGCGTCCTTGCCCACGGAAGCGCCCGGCAGCAGCGTGGTGCGGGCGCCGATGCTGGCGTCATTGCCGACCGTGATCCGGCCGACGTGGAACCGGTCGCCGTCGATCCAATGCCCGCTCAGGTCCACCTCCGGCTCGATGGAACAGCGGTTGCCCAGCGTCAACATCCCGGTCACCGGCGGGGTCGAGTGCAGATCCACACCCTCGCCGATCTTGTTGCCCAACGCCCGGGCGTAGTAGACCAGCCACGGTGCGCCGGAAAGGTTCTCGGCGCCGCTGGCGGTGGCGAGCCGCTCGGCGATCCAGACCCGCAGATGCTCCGGTCCGCCGCGCCGGTAGGTCCCCGGCTCCAGGCGGGCCAGCAACAGGCGCGCCCCCAGCGCGGCGATACCCATCCGGCCCAACGGGGTGACGAACAGCACGAAGGCGGCCACCACCCACCACCAGTCGAGCCGCACCAGCCAGGGCAACGGGTGCACCGCCGCCACGGTGGTGTTGATCAGCGCCAGCCAGGTCACCCATTGCAGGCCGGACAGCGTTGCCAGCGGCACCGACAGCAGCACTTGCGCGGCCTGGGTCAACGGCGGGGTAGGGGTCACCGCGCGCGACGCCGGAGCGGCCTGCGGCCCGCGGTCGCCGCGGCCCAGGTCATCGAGGAGCCCCGCAAGCGAACCCAGCCGGGGACGGTCGTAGAGCTGGGCGACGGTGGTCTGCGGGTAGCGCTGCCGCACCGCGGCCACCAGCTGTGCGGCTTGCAGCGATCCACCGCCCAGGGCGAAGAAATCGGCCTGTTCGTCATCGACCGGGGCGCCCAGCACGTCGCGCCACAATCCGGCCAGCCAGCCCAGGGTGCTGTCCGGATCGTCGGCACCGGTCATGCCCGGCCCGGCGGACTCCGGCCCGACGGGCCAGGGCAGTGCGTCGCGGTCCACCTTGCCCGAGGTGCGGGTGGGCAGCTCGTCGACCAGGACCAGCCGGGGGACCAGCGCGGCGGGCAGCCGACGGGTCAGCTCGGCGCGCGCTGCCCCCAGGTCGAAGTCCGGGTCGGTGCTGACCAGGTAACCGACCAGCAGCGGGGTGCCGGTGGCGCTGGTCCGCACGGCCGCGGCGCCGCCGCTGACACCGGGCAGCGTCACCAGTGCGCTGTCCACCTCGCCCAATTCGATGCGCCGCCCGCCGATCTTGACCTGATCATCGGCCCGGCCGCAGAAGGTGAGCCCCGCGGCGTCCAGTCGCACCAGGTCCCCGCTGCGGTAGGCCCGCGACCAGCCCAGGGTGGGCAGCGGCGCAAACTTCTCGGCATCCCGGTCGGGATCCAGGTAGCGGCCCAGCCCCACCCCGCCGATCACCAGTTCGCCGGTCTCCCCGTCGCCCACCGGTGCTCCGTCGGCGCCCAGCACCGCCAGGTCCCAGCCCACCAGCGGCAGCCCGATCCGAACCGGACCGCTGCCGTCGAGCTGCGCGGCACAGGCGACCACGGTGGTCTCGGTGGGGCCGTAGGTGTTCCACACCTCGCGGCCGTCCACCGCCAGCCGGGCCGCCAGCTCCGGCGGGCAGGCCTCGCCGCCGAAGATCAGCAACCGGACCGCTTCCAGGGCCTCGGCCGGCCACAGTGCGGCCAGGGTGGGCACGGTGGACACCACCGTCACGTCCCGGGCAACCAGCCAGGGGCCCAGATCCATGCCGCTGCGCACCAGCGACCGCGGCGCCGGCACCAGGCAGGCGCCGTAGCGCCATGCCAGCCACATCTCCTCGCAGGACGCGTCGAACGCGACCGACAGACCGGCCAGCACCCGGTCGCCCGGCCCGATCGGGTTGTCCTGCAAGAACAGCTGCGCTTCGGCGTCGACGAAGGCCGCGGCGTTGCGGTGCGTGATCGCCACGCCCTTCGGCGTGCCGGTGGACCCCGAGGTGAAGATGATCCAGGCATCGTCGCCGGGCTGCGGCGCCGTGACCCGCCAGCCGCGCGACGCCCCGGGCCCACGTGTCAGCCCCGCCTCGGTGAGCACCGCCGCCACCTGAGCCTCGCCGAACACCAGCTCGGCGCGCTCGGGGGGATCGTCGGCATCCACCGGAACGTAGGCCGCACCGGTGGCCAGCGTGGCCAGAATCGCCACGTAGAGCGCGTAATTGCCCGACGGCATCCGGATGCCGATCCGGTCACCGCGGCCCAGGCCGCGGGCGGCGAGCCAGGCGACGCTGTCCTGGACGTCCTCGATCAGCTCGCCGTACGTCAACACCACCTTGCCGTCATCGATGGCGGGCGCATCGGGGTAGCGGGTAGCGGTCTCCCACAGAATGTCGATCAGGGTGCGGGGAGGCGGCGCAGCGGAACCGCGCAGAAACTGTGCGGGAACTTGCAGTGCGGGCACGCCTGTAGAACGTACCGAGCGTGGTGGCGGCGTGCAGCGTGACATCGTCACCTCGGCGCGACGTAGCCGACCGGGCCGACGGCGATACACACCGACAGCGCCGCGGTGTCGGCGCTCACCCTGAGCCCGTCTCCGGCGCCGGGGAGCCGGACGAAGGCACGGTTGAGACCCGGTCGCACCCGGACCCGGACCTGCGGTCCCTCGGACAACGACATCGTCATGGCGCCGTCGACATTGGCCAGGTAGTTGATCTCGGCCGTCCAGTCCGCGGGCAACAGCGGGCCGTCGAGCGGCAAGGTCACCGGCCGGTCCGGCTGCACCAGGTATCCGCAATGCGGCACCGGCCCGGGCACCAGGGCACGGACCCAGGTCACCTGGGCGTCGGTCAGTGACCCCGAACCGGTCAGCGTCCGCAACTGTGTTGTCGTCGAGGCGAATTCCGGCCGGTCGTGCAACAGGGCGAACATGTGGCTGGCCAGGTTCTCCGGGTAGACGACCCGCCCCAGCACCAACGGGTCCACCTCCTGGTCGAGCAGCGGCGCGTCCGAGGCGGCCCGGGCGGCGGCCAGAGCCTGCCGGGCGTTCTGCAGATAGGCACGGGCCGGGTCGTCGCGCCAGCAGGCCAGGAAGGTCGCCGTCGAATACAGGCTGCTGGCGGTGAACGCCGCCGCCAGGGCCGTCACCGCCACGGTGCGCGCGCGGGAGGGGGCCAGCCACCGCGCGGATTCCCGGTTGGGGGCGCACAGCCCGACGGCGCCCAGGATCGCCAGCACCACCACGAAGTCGGCCAGATAGCGCAGGGTCTGGGCCAGTTCCAGCGCGGTGAACGCCGACGACCGCATCAGATAGATCGGCACCTGGCAGGCCGCCAGGTAGCCGGCCGCGGCCAGCCACACCGGACCCAGGCGCCTTCTGCCCGCCAGCGACACCGCGACAAGTCCGGCCAGCACCAGCCAGCCCAGTGCCATCGCCGCCGGTCCCGGCAGGGCCCAGGGCGAGGCCGGCGCCCAGCGGGCCCACGTCCACGGGCCCCCGGCCAGGCTCGGGATCACGCCGTGGGTGAACGACCGCCACAGCAGCTCGCCGGTCATCTCGAGGTCGAAACTCCAGCGCCTCTGATTGACCACCGACACATAGATCCCGATCCACGCCGCGGTCACCGCGAGCGCGGCCGTCCACAACCGGGCGCCGGCGCGCCACGCCCCGGTGATCGCGCCGGTCAGCGGCGCTCCGCGGACGTAGCCCAGCAGTGCCGTCACGGTGAACGCGACGAACGGGACGACCGCGGCCTTCTCGAAGAACAGCAGGCTGCCCAGGTAGACCACGATCGCGCTGTGCAGGTAGCGCTGATTTCCGGTGCGCGTCAACGCAATCGCGTCCGCACACACCCAAGACAGCGCCGCGCACAACGGCAGCGAGTTCAACGCCGCCGCCCACCAGGCGAAGGCCGGCAGGCCCAGCGGAGACCACAGCGCAAAGGTCAGCGGCACCAGCAACACCGGCCGCCAGCCGAGAATCACCCACAGCACACGCAACAGCGCGCAGGAGAACAGCAACTGCAGCAGCACCAGGCTGACCGCCGGGGCGGCCCACTGCAGCGGCCACAGTCGCGACAGGGCGCCGGCCACCAGGTACGCGCCCGGCATCACATGACCGTCGTGGTCGTCGAACAGGTAGGCCGGCGACCACAGCGGGTGGGTGCCGGCCCGGCCGATCAGGATCAGGTCGTCCCAATAGAAATAGCCCCCGAAAGCGACCACCGCCCGGATCGCCAGTTGGGCAGCGATCAACGCCACGGCCGCCCAGAAGACCCACGGCAGGGCTCGTGGCCACGCGCGCAGGTGCCGGCCCGTGCCACCCGCATCGCCGGGTGCTGCTCGCCGGGCCGGCACTGCTGTGTCGTCGCCGGCGGTCATCTGTCTTTCTTACCTGTCGGTATGGTGGGCGCGTGCGAGCACTGGTAACCGGGGCAGCCGGGTTCATCGGATCGACGTTGGTCGACCGCCTGCGGGCGGACGGGCACGACGTGACCGGGCTGGACAATTTCGCCACCGGTCGAGCCACCAACATCGAGCACCTGGCCGACGACCCCGGCTTCTGCTTCGTCGAGGCCGACATCGTCAACGCGGACCTCGATGCGGTCCTGGCGCAACACCGGCCCGAGGTGATCTTTCACCTGGCCGCCCAGATCGACGTGCGCCACTCGGTGGCCGACCCGGTCTTCGACGGCACGGTCAACGTCCTCGGCACCATCCGGCTCGCTGAGGCGGCCCGGTCTGCGGGGGTGCGCAAGATCGTGCACACCTCCTCCGGCGGGTCGATCTACGGCACCCCGCCGAGCTACCCGACCAGTGAAGACGTCCCGACCGACCCGGCTTCGCCGTACGCCGCCGGCAAGATGGCCGGGGAGATCTACCTCAACACCTTCGGCCACCTCTACGGGCTGCAGTGTTCCCACATCGCCCCGGCCAACGTCTACGGGCCCCGCCAGGACCCGCACGGCGAGGCGGGTGTGGTGGCGATCTTCGCTCAGGCCCTGCTGAACGGAACGCCGACCAAGGTGTTCGGGGACGGCTCCAACACCCGTGACTACGTGTTCGTCGACGACGTGGTGGACGCCTTCGTGCGGGCCTCGGGCGAGGCCGGCGACCGCCAGCGCTTCAACGTCGGCACCGGTGTGGAAACCTCGGACCGCCAACTGCATTCAGCGGTGGCAGCCGCGGTGGGCGCACCGGATGACCCGGAGTTCCACCCGGCCCGGCTGGGTGACCTGCGACGCTCCTGCCTGGACATCGATCGGGCGCGGCGGGTGCTCGGTTGGCAACCGCAGGTGGCGCTGGCCGACGGAGTGGCCCGCACGGTGGCCTATTTCCGGTCCGCGCCCTGACTTTCGCTGCGGCGATCGGGTCCGCCGGTGTGGCATACTGGCCGGTCGGAGGGGAGTATTCCCCAAATCGCAGTGTCGTCATCACGTCACCCGTCATCGGGTGACCGGGGCTGTGGGCCGGTCTGCCGGCGGAAGAGACCTCCAGCGCCGCCGTAACGCTGGAGGAAGTCGATGGACGTTTTCGCACTGGGCCGTTTCGGCATCGGCGCGGTCGGCGCGGTGGCATCTGCCAGCCTGGACCTCGCGGCAATTCCCCTGCGTGAAGGCGCCAAGCGGCTGTCCGGCGAGCACAGCGATCTGACCCCCAGCCGGCGCAGTTGGCGTGGCGCGGGCCGCGCCTGGATCGAGGTCCGGGGGCTCGACGACCCGGAGACCGGCAGCGAGGTCGGATCCGCGGTGCTCGAGGCGCTGCGGGCCCGGCCCGAGGTCAACTCGGTACGGCTGAACCGTCCGCTGTCGCGGGTGATCGTCGAGATCGGCGATGAGGCATCGCTGGGCGAGCTGTGTGCCGCCGTGGCGGCCGTCGAACGAGACCTGGAACTGTCTGCCACCGAAACCGCGGCACTGCCGGGTGACGGTCTGCTGCTGGCGGCCAAGGGCGCCACCTTCGGCGTCAACGCGGTGGGCCTGGCGATCGCCACCGCGGGCACGCTGCTGCGCTGGCCCGCCGCGCCCAAGATCTTCGACGCAGCCGCGTCGGTGGCCCGGTACCAGCCGCTGGCCCGGGAGACGCTGGAGAGCTGGATCGGTCCCGGGCGCGCCGACACGGTGCTCTCACTGGTCTCGCTGGGATCGCACGTCATCACCATGTCCCCGGCGATCCTGGCGGTCGACCTGTTGGTGGAGGGCCTCAAAGCCTCCGAAACCCGGGCCGCGGCGCTGGCCTGGAGTCGCTACGAACCGCAACTGGCGCGCTACTGCGATGTCCCCGAGGTGTATGCCACGGCACGCCCGGTCCTGCCTCCCGACGGTGCGGCAGAGCGCCACCTGAGGCGCACCGCGGTGGCGCAGGCGGCCGCGGCGGCCGTAGTGGCCGCTTTGACCCGCAACCTGGACATGACGTCGAGCGCGATACTGGCCACCTCGCCCAAGGCGGTGCGCACCAGCTGCGAATCGTTCGCCGCGACGTTGGGGCAGGGACTGGCCGACGGGCACAGGGTGCTGCCGCTGCGGCCGGACAGCCTGCGCCGCCTCGACAAGATCGACACCCTGGTCATCGATCCGCGGGCGCTGACCGGCGAGCAACGCCGCGTGGTGCAGATCCGGGGGGCCAGCGAACACGAACTGCCGAAGGCCTGGGAGAACGCGCAGAGCCTGCTCGACAAGGCGGGGCTGCGTCCGGGCTGGCACCGGGTGCCCCGGATGAGCGCCCGGGGGACGGTCCGCAAACAGCCGGTGGAGGCGCTGATCCTGCCCGCCCACCATGCGCTGGCCTCCGCGGTGGTTCTGCAGGGACGTGCCGCCGGGGTGGAGCTGGTCACGGTGGACACCGAAATCCTCGGCGAACTGCGTCCCGGCTTCGACGACATCCGTCCGGTGTACGGCGGCGGCACCGCCGACCTGGACGCCGCGCTGGCGGAGGCCGTCACCGAGCTGCAGCAGGCCGGCCGCACCGTGGCGGTGCTGTCGACCGAGGCGGCGCAGGCGCTGGCGTCGGCGGATCTGGCGCTGGGGGTCATGCCGACGAGCGAAGAGGACACCCTGCCACCGCCGTTCTATGCCGACCTGCTGCTGGCCGATCTGGCCGGCGCGTGGCAGGTGCTTCATGCGCTTCCGGCGGCCCGGGACGCCGTCGAGCGCGGTGTCGCGATCTCTATCGGGGCCTCGACCATCGCCGGACTGCTGCTTGTCCGGGGGGTTCGGGCGACCATTCCGGGTGTGGGGGCAGGCCAGAGCCGCGGCCCGGGTCCGGTCACCATCGGTGCCGGAGCCGGGATGCTGTCGGGATACCTGCTGGCCCGCCGGGTGCTGCGCGCGCACGCGCCGAAGCCGGCTCCGGCCTACGAGTGGCACGCCATGTCGGTCGAGCAGGTGCGCGAATTGCTGGGGACGCCGCAGGGCAGCGAATCGCACGCGTCGCTGACCGAACGCGTCCCGGCCGAGGTGGAAGAGCCCGGCATGTTCTGGCCCTACGTCCACGCGGTGCGCGCCGAGCTGTCCGACCCGATGACCCCGATCCTGGCGTTGTGTTCGGTGGCCACAGCCATGCTGGGCTCGCCGATCGATGCCGTGATGGTGGGAACGGTGCTCACCGGCAATGCCATGCTGGCCGCCTACCAGCGGCTGCGGGCCGAAAGCAGGCTGAACGACCTGCTGGCGCGCCAAGCCCCGCCGGCCCGGGTCGTGCTGTTGGATGCCGACGGGACCCCGACCTATCACGAGATCGCCGCCGAGCAGCTGCTGCCCGGGGATCTGATCGAGGTTCGCAGCAACGAGGTGGTTCCCGCCGACGCCCGGGTCATCGAGGTGTCCGACGTCGAGGTCGACGAGTCGTCGTTGACCGGTGAATCGCTGTCGGTCGGCAAACAGCTGGACCCGACTCCCGGCGCCGAACTGGCTGAGCGCAGCTGCATGCTCTATGCGGGCACCACGGTGATCGCCGGGAAGGCCATGGCGATGGTGACCGCGGTGGGGGCCGACACCCAGAGCCGCCGGGCCTCGGAATTGGCCGCCGGGGACCTGCCCGAAGTCGGGCTGCAGCACCACCTGTCCCAGCTGGTACACCGGACCTTCCCCTACAGCGCCGCCGGCGGGGTGGCCGTCGGCGCGCTCGGGCTGCTGCGCCAGGGCGGCCTGCGGCAGGCACTCGGCAACGCCATCGCTGTCGCGATCGCCGCCGTCCCGGAGGGCATGCCGCTGATGGCCACCCTGGCCCAGCACGCGTCGTCGCAGCGGTTGAGCAGATCCGGTGCGCTGGTGAGGATCCCGCGTTCGGTCGAGGCGCTTGGCCGGGTGGACGTGGTGTGCTTCGACAAGACCGGAACGCTCAGCGAGAACCGCTTGCGGGTCACCACGGTGCGCCCGCTGACCGGCTACACCGACGACGACGTCCTCGGCACGGCTGCGCAGGCGGCGCCGGCGCCCGACGGGGCGGCGCACGCGCACGCCACCGACCAGGCGATCGTCGAGGGCGCGGCGGCCGCGCCCGGTGCCCGGCCCTGGACCGAACCCGACGCGCACCTGCCGTTCCGTTCCGGCCGGGCCTTCTCGGCGTCGGTCGTCGGGTCGGAGCTGCTGGTCAAGGGCGCACCGGAGGTGGTGCTGGGAGCCTGCAAGAACGCCGGAGCTCAGGTGGAGAAGCAGGTGGCCGCCATGGCCGCTCAGGGGCTGCGGGTGATCGCGGTCGCCCACGCCAAACTGACTGCCGCGCAGGTGCGTTCGGTCGCCGATGACCGCGAGGGAGCCGACCGGATCACCGAGCTCAGTTCTTCTGGGCTGACGCTCATCGGGTTCCTCGGCCTGGCCGACACTCCGCGCGCGGACGCCCCGAAGCTGCTCGCCGATCTGGCCGCCCGCGGCGTCGACATCCGGATGATCACCGGCGACCATCCGATCACCGCCACCGCGATCGCCGCCGAGATGGGTGTGAGCGTGGACGCCGAGCAGGTCATCACCGGCTCGGAATGGAACGCGCTGAACCGCAAGGAACAAGAACGCGTGGTGTGCGAGCGGGTGATCTTCGCCCGGATGTCGCCGGAGAACAAGGTGCAGATCGTCCAGACGCTGGAGCGCGCCGGTCGGGTTTCGGCGATGGTGGGCGACGGCGCCAACGACGCCGCCGCGATTCGGGCTGCCACGGTGGGGCTCGGTGTCGTCGCGCACGGCAGCGACTCGGCGCACGCCACCGCCGACGTCGTGCTGACCGACGGCAAGATCGGTGCGCTGGTCGACGCCATCGACGAGGGCCGGCGGCTGTGGCGCGGCGTGCAACTGGCCATCTCCGGCCTGCTCGGCGGCAACGTCGGGGAGGTGCTGTTCTCGGTCATCGGCACCGCGGTCACCGGGAACTCGCCGCTGAACACCCGGCAGCTGCTGCTGATGAACACGCTGACCGACGCCCTGCCGGCCACCGCCGTGGCGGTGAGCACCCCGGCCGGTCCGATCGGCGGCGCGGTGCGCGGACTCGACGAAGGAAGCCTGTGGCGGGCGGTCGCGTTCCGCGGCGGGGTCACCGCCGCGGCGGGCACCGCCGCGTGGGCGATGGCGAACTTCTCCGGACTGCCGGGCAGCCCGCAGCGGGCCGCGACGGTGGCGCTGATCTCGCTGGTGACCACCGAACTCGGTCAGACGGTGGTCGACTCGCGGGCGCCGATGGTGCTGGCGACCGCGGCGGGCTCCTTCGTGCTGTTCGCGGCGATGGTCTCCACGCCCGGGGTCAGTCAGCTGTTGGGCTGCACACCGGTCGGTCCGGTCGGTTGGGCGCAGGGTGTCGGCACCGCGGCGGCTGCCACTGCCGCGGTGGCTGTGGCGAGCCGGCTGTCGGCCGAGCAGACTCCCCCCGAGCCGGTGACGCAGACCCCCGCGGTGGAGCAGCCCCGGCGGCTGGAACTGGTGCGCTGAGCGCTGCACCTCAACCGGCCGGCCGCAGCGATGTCTCCTCGGCCGGTGGGCTGGTCCGGGCGGCCGCAACGACCTCGAGCAGGCCCGCCCGCCACAACGCGGCGTAGAGGTGTCGGGTCGGCTTGGTCAGCAGCAACGCCGTCACTTCCGCCAGGGGTTCTGCCAGGACTGCTTTGGCCCGCATACCTGCCACGGTGCGGGTAGGAATCGGACGGGCGGCAAACCTGTCGTGACCCCCAAGACAACTGTTGCCGAATTACTGTGTTTTGCGCGGCGGCTGCTTCGCCTCGCCGGTAAGCCCCGCTGGGCTGGACTCGGGCGGCTGGGCCGCGGTGAGCGCGATCAACCGTGCCAGCCGGGCATAGCGCAGTTCCATGTCGCGGAACCGCATATAGGTGCTCAGGGTGGTGAACGCGAACGCGATGACCAGCACATAGAGCATCAGGTCGGTGCCGCGGCGCACCCCCAGCCAGTTGGCCACCACCGTGGTGTCATCGGGGCGCAGCACCGCATAGATGCCGGCCACCACGAACATCAGGTAGCCCACTTTCACCCACGCCCTCGACTGCGCCGACCTGCGCGACAACAGCAGGTAGATCAACAGCCCCAAGACCGCCGCGATCAGCAGCACCTTGATCCAGTTCATCGGTGAATATCCCCCTCATCGCGACATCCTCCTGCGCAGCAGACCGTCGAACAAGATGTTGACGCCGTTGAGCAGTGGTTGTCCCTTCGACTTCGAATAGTCGGTGTAGAGCACCTCGACCGGTTCTTCCCCCACCCGCCAGCGGTTCTCGGCGATCAGGGCGATGAACTCCCCGGCGTGGCTCATCCCGGTCATGGTGAGGTCGAGTCGGTCGGCGACCCGGCGGTTGAACACCCGCAGCCCGTTGTGGGCGTCGGAGAGTCCCAGCCGGCGGATTCGCGGACTGAGGACCACCGCGGCGCGCAGCACCAGCCGTTTGAGCGGCGGCACCGTCGCGGCGGCAGCGGGAGCGGAAAACCGGGTGCCGATCACGATGTCCAGGCCGGCGGTGTCGAGACGGTCGACCAGGCGCACCAGGTCGCCCACCCGGTGCTGGCCGTCCGCGTCGAACGTGGCGAAAAGCCGGGCGCCCGGTTGGGCGCGGGCGAACTCGACGCCGGTCTGGATGGCGGCGCCCTGGCCGAGGTTGATCGGATGGCGCACCACGTAGGCGCCCGCGGCCCGGGCGGCCTCGGCGGTGTTGTCGGTGCTTCCGTCGTCCACACAGACCACGTAGTCGAACACCGCACGAATCCCGGCGATCACGTCACCGACGACGGTCGCCTCGTTGAACGCCGGAACGATGATCCAGACATCGGGGTAGCGGTTGTCTATATCGGAGAAAATACACGCTCACCGGGGTCAGGAATCGGTGCGCAACGCGGCCAGGTGTACCGCGATTCCCACCACGGGACCGCACAACAGGGCCACCACCGCCCGGGTGGGCAGATCCAGCGGGAGCAACAGGAGCAGGGCCGAGGCCACGGTCGCCCCCACCCAGCCCAGCGCGTATGCGCGGTGCAGGGCCGCGGCGACCGTTGCCGCGCCGGTCAGCGTCAGCAGCGCTATCGCCGTGGCGGCCACGGTCAGTTCGGCCAGCAGCCACCCCCCGGCGTGGTATTCCGGGCCGAAGACCGTCCGCAGCAGCCACGGACCGAGCAGGCCCGCCGCCACCGCTCCGGCCGCGCCCAGCGCGGCCACCGCTGCCGCCGGCGTGCGCAGCGCCCGCAGGCGGCGGCCGCGCTGATCCACGAAGTGCGCGATGAGATTGCCCTGCATGGCGGTCAACGGCACCAGCAGCGGTGCCCGGGTCACCGTGACAGCCAGGATCACCACACCGCCCGCGGCGCCCAATTCACCGTAGGTGGCCTGCAGCAACACCGGGAATCCCATGACCAGGACGGCGCTCGCCCCGGCCGCGGTGATCGAGTGCGCCGCGCCACGCAGGAACCCCGCGGTGCTCACCGGGGTCAGCAGCCGGGCTGCCGAGCGTGCCGTGGGTGAGGCCGCCAGCAGCAGCAGCCAGGCCAGCGCACCGGCCACAGTCGCCCACAGAAACCCGACCAGACCCCAGCCGATCAGGAAGGTCGCGGTGGCCACGGCCACCCGGATGCCCGCATCGGTGACCATCAGTGCGCCGTACGGCGTCCACCGGTCGGACCCGGCCAGGGTGCCGAGCAACGTGGCGTGCACCGCGAAGTTGGCCAGGCCGAAACTGAGCAGGCCCACCGACAGCCAGCGCGCCTCGACGAACACGTGCCCGCTCCACAGCGGCGAACTGGCGGCCACCAGCGCCGCGGCCACCAGCCCGCTGAGCCCGGCTACCCGCAACGGATGGGTGTGCGGCGTGGCGGCGCGGTCGGCCGGGATCTCCCGGGCGAACCGGATTTCGCGGGTGGTCTCCTGCAGCAAACCGTTGGCCGCGCCGTTGACCAGTCCGAACGCGCCCCAGAACACGCCGAACACCGAGAATCCGGCGGGGTCCAGGTCCCGGGCGGCCAGGTACAGCACCGCGTAGCCGCACAGGGCGCTGAGTAGGGTCGCGGTGCCGACCCGGGCCATACTGGCCCGGCCGACGGGGCCGGTGGTCATGCCACGGGGAAACCCGGCGGATCCGGTACCCCCGACATCGGTCACCACGGCGAAAATACTAAGCGGGGGGCGCGGTACGGTCGGGCGGCCCACTGAACCCACCACTGATGATCGGAGGCGCGTCGTTGGACCCGTCGCTGCTGGAATGGCTGCTGACATTCGTGGGTCTGGGGGCGGTGCTCGGGTTCGACCTGCTCATCATCGGCCGGCGGGTGCGCGAGCCTTCGATCCGGGAGATCGCCGGGTGGCTGACGTTTTACCTGAGCCTCGCAGTGGCGTTCGGCGTGTGGGTCTGGTACTACCACGGCCCGAAGTACGGCATGCAGTTCTTCGCCGGCTGGCTGACCGAGTACAGCCTGTCGGTGGACAACCTGTTCGTGTTCGTCATCATCATGAACAGCTTCAACGTCCCCAGGAAGTTCCGGCAGGAAGCGCTGTTCGTCGGCATCGTCACGGCGCTGTCGCTGCGGGCGGTGTTCATCGCTCTGGGTGGGGTCGCCGTGCAGCGGCTGTCCTGGACGTTCTACGTCTTCGGCGCATTCATGGCCTACACCGCCATCAAACTGCTGCGCCACGACGATCCCACCGGTGACGGCGAGCGCGAGGGGGGCAACAACGCCGTGGTGCGCTTTGCCCGCACCCACCTCAACGCCACCGACGGATGGGGTTCGGGGGTGCGGTTCTTCGTCCGGGACAAAGCCGGGGCGTGGGCCATCACCCCGATGTTTCTGGTCGCGCTGGCCTTGGGCACCACCGATCTGGTGTTCGCGATGGATTCCATCCCGGCCATCTACGGGCTGACGCGCCAGCCCTACCTGGTGTTCACCGCCAACGTATTCGCCCTGATGGGATTGCGGCAGCTGTTCTTCATCCTCGGTCACCTGCTGGGTCGGCTGGTGTATCTGTCCCAGGGACTGGCGGTCATCCTGGGATTCATCGGGGTCCGGATGGTGCTGCACGCGCTGCGCACCAACGATGTGTGGTTCATCCACTCCGGGCGGCCCTTCAACGTCCCGGAGATTCCCACCCCGGTCAGCCTGGGCGTCGTGGTGGGCGTGCTGGCGCTGACGACGGCGGCCAGCCTGTACCGGACCCGTGGGTCCGCCACAGCGGTCTAAGCCGCCGGCGTCTGCGCCGCCGGCGATCGAGCGGCCGTGTCGCTCAGTGACCGGAGGACTTGAACCGCTCGATCGACCGGGTGATCTCGGCCTCGGCTTCGGCCCGGCCCACCCAGTCGGCGGCCTTGACGTACTTGCCGGGCTCCAGGTCCTTGTAGTGCACGAAGAAGTGCTTGATGGCGTCCAGTTCGTGCGCCGGCACGTCGCCGATGTCGGTGATGTGGTCCCAGCGGTGGTCGCCGGCCGGCACGCAGAGCACCTTGTCGTCGCCGCCGGCCTCGTCGGTCATCCGGAACATGCCGACCGGCCGTGCCTCGACCAGCACACCGGGGAACACCGACTGCGGCAGCAGCAGCATCGCGTCCAGCGGGTCGCCGTCCTCGCCGAGGGTGTCCTCGATGAACCCGTAGTCGGTGGGGTAGCCCATCGGCGTGTACAGGTACCGGTCGAGACGGACCCGCCCGGTGGCGTGGTCGACCTCGTACTTGTTGCGCTGGCCCTTGGGGATTTCGATGGTCACGTCGAATTGCACCGGGTCAGTGTAGAGCGGGTCGCATTGCCGCCCGGAGACCGCCCGTCGGGCACAATTGCGCCTGAGAAGGCAGGAGAGACATGCAACCCACTCGGTGGCGACACTCCACCACGCATCTGGGTATTGCGGCCGCGGTCCTGGCGCTGGCCGCCGCGGTGGTGGTCGTGGCGGCGGTCGTGCTTCCGGACGAGTCCGGTGCCGGTGCGCGAGTGGTCGCGCCGACGCCTACGGCGACCGCTGATCCCGGGGTGGTTCCGGTCTCCGAGGACGCCCCGGTGCCGGCCGGCAGCGGCCTGGCTGCAGCCCTGGCCGGGCCGTTGGCCGACCCCAACCTGGGCCGGCTCACCGGCCGGATCACCGATGCGTTGACCGGCAAAGCCCTGTGGACGCAGCAGGAAGACCTTCCGGTGCTGCCGGCGTCGACCAACAAGGTGCTGACCGCGGCCGCCGCCCTGCTGGCGCTGGACCGCGACGCCCGGGTCACCACCCGGGTGACGACCGGCGCTGCGCCCGGGGTTGTGGTGCTGGTCGGCGGCGGCGATCCGACGCTGTCGACGGCCGAGGCCGGTGCGGACACCTGGTATCGCGAAGCCGCCCGCATCGACGATCTGGCCGAACAGGTCCGCAACAGCGGGGTCGAGGTCACCGAGGTTCAGGTCGACGTGTCGGCGTTCACCGGGCCCACCATGGCGGCCGGCTGGGATCCCGCGGACATCGAAGGCGGCGACATCGCCCCCATCGAGGCGGTGATGGTCGACGGCGGCCGCGTCCAGCCCACCACCGTCGAGTCCCGCCGGTCGCTGACACCGGCGCTGGACGCCGGCCGGGCGCTGGCCGCCGCCCTGGGCGTCGACCCCGACCGGGTGAGCATCGCCTCGGCGCCGGTGACCGGCCGGGAGCTGGGCGCGGTGCGATCGGCGCCGCTGGTGGTCCGCCTCGGCGAGATGATGAACGCCTCGGACAATGTGATGGCCGAATGCATTGGGCGGGAGGTGGCCGCGGCGATGGGCCGCCCCCGATCCTTCGCCGGTGCGGTCGACGCGGTGACCAACCGGCTGGCCACTGCCCACATCGCGGTCAGCGGGGCGAGGCTGGCCGATTCCAGCGGACTCTCGGTCGATGACCGGTTGTCGGCCCGGATCCTCGACGCGGTGATTCAGGCGGCGGCCGGGCCGGACCTGCCGGAGTTGCGGCCGCTGCTGGACATGCTGCCGGTCGCCGGCGGGAGCGGCACGCTGTCCGAGCGGTTCCTCAATCCGCAGACCGGGCGTGGTGCGGCCGGCTGGCTGCGCGCCAAGACCGGCTCGCTGAGCCGCACCAACGCGCTCGCCGGCATCGTCACCGACCGCGACCAGCGCGTGCTGACGTTCGCCTTCATCTCCAACGACGCCGGCCCCACCGGGCGGACGGCGATCGACGCGCTGGCAGCGGTGCTGCGAACCTGCGGATGCCGATGAGCGGATCAGAGGTCGGGAGTGCGGTGGACTGGCAGTTCGCCGCGACGGTCGGGGGCCGGCTGGCACGCCCGGCGCCGCCGATGACCGAGTACACGCGCCGCCAGGTCGTCGAGGAGCTCTCCGCCAGCGCCCGCGCGGCAGAACCCCTGGTGCGCGAGGTCACCGGCCTGGGTTCCGCGGCGGCGAGTGCCGCCGTTCCCGAGGCCAGGGTCGTCGACCGGCGGCAGTGGATCACCGCCGCGGCGGAATCGATGAAGGTGATGATGGGCGGCACCGACCGGCCCGCCGGCTTCCTCACCAGCCGGCTGACCGGGGCGCAGACCGGTGCGGTCCTGGCGTTCGTGTCCGCGAGCATCCTCGGCCAGTACGACCCGTTCTGCCCCGGCGGCGGCGAGCTGCTGCTGGTGTATCCCAACGTGGTCGCCGTCGAGCGCCAGCTTCGGGTTACGCCATCGGACTTCCGGCTGTGGGTGTGCCTGCACGAGGTCACGCACCGCGTGCAGTTCACGGTCAACCCATGGCTGGCCGACTACATGTCCGATGCGCTGGCGGTGCTGACCGGCCAGACCAGCCCGGACCTCACCCAGGTGGTGGGCCGGCTGGTCGGCTACCTGCGGGGCCACCACGGTGAATCCCGGGAGACGGGCCCGTCGGGGATCCTGGGCCTGGTGCGGGCGGTGCAGTCCGAACCGCAGCGCACCGCGCTGGACCAGCTGCTGATGCTGGGCACACTGCTCGAAGGCCATGCCGACCACGTGATGGACGCGGTCGGGCCGGCAGTACCGACGGTGACGACGATCCGCCGTCGTTTCGAGGAACGCCGGCAGCGCAGCCAACCGCCGTTGCAACGACTGGTGCGCGCGTTGCTGGGCCTGGACGCCAAGCTCAGCCAGTACACCCGGGGCAAGGCATTCGTCGACGCCGTGGTCGGCCGGGTCGGCATGGCACGGTTCAACGCGGTGTGGACGGGTCCACAGACACTTCCCCTGCCCGCCGAGATCGAAGAGCCGCAAGCGTGGATCGACCGGGTGCTGTAGCCCGCCTGCGCGGCGCGCTGGGGGCGTTCGCCGAGCAGTATCTGACGCCGGGCGGCCGCTGGTCGGTGGCCCTGTCCGGTGGGCCGGACTCGCTGGCGCTGACCGCCGTGGCCGCCCGGATGCGGCCCACCACCGCGCTGATCGTCGACCATGGTCTGCAGCCCGGATCGGCGCAGGTCGCCGCCACCGCGCGCCGCCAGGCCCTGGAACTGGGCTGCGTCGATGCGCAGGTCATCGCGGTGACGGTGGGAACTCAGGGCGGCCCCGAGGCTGCGGCGCGCACCGCGCGCTACGCCGCGCTGGCCGACTCCGGCGGCTGCGACCCCGTCCTGCTGGGGCACACCCTCGACGATCAGGCCGAGACGGTTCTTCTCGGACTCGGCCGCGGTTCGGGCGCACGGTCGATGGCCGGCATGCGGCCGCATGACCGGCCCTGGTGCCGGCCGCTGCTGGGAGTGCGGCGCTCCCTGACCGCCCAGGCCTGCGCCGAACTGGGGCTGACACCGTGGCTGGACCCGCACAACAGCGACCCCCGCTTCACGCGGGTGCGGCTGCGTGCCGAGGTCCTGCCGCTGCTGGAGGACGTGCTGGGCGGCGGGGTGCCCGAGGCCCTGGCCCGCACCGCCAGAGCCCTGCGGGAGAACACCGACCTGATCGACGGCCTGGCCGAGCAGGCCCTGACCGGCGCCGGATCCGGCGCCGGCCTGGCTGTCGCGGAGCTGGACGTGCTGGCGGGGCCGGTGCGGCGCGCCGTCATCCGGCGCTGGCTGCTCGCCGGGGGCGGGCGCGGTCTGACCGACCTGCAGATTCGCGCGGTGGACCGGCTGATCACCGCATGGCGGGGGCAGGGCGGCGTGGCGGTCGGGTCGGACCGGCCCGGCCAGCGGCTGTTCGCGGTACGCGGTGACGGCCTGCTGCAATTGCGTTACGAACCGGTCTGATCCCGGGGCGCGAATTGGCCGCCGCAGTTGGTTGTCGAACTCCCGCCATGGCACGCTGTTCGGGTGGCTGCGATCTCGCCTGGGCAGGGACCCGAGTTGTATCCCGGTGACATCAAATCGGTGATGCTGACCGAGGAGCAGATCCGGGCCCGCACCGCCGAACTCGGCGCCCAGATCGCCGCCGACTACGCCGAGGGCGGTGAGAGCGGCGACCTGCTGCTGATCACCGTGCTCAAGGGTGCGGTGCTGTTCGTCACCGACCTGGCCCGGGCGATCCCGCTGCCCACCCAGTTCGAGTTCATGGCGGTCAGCTCGTACGGCTCGTCGACCTCGTCGTCGGGAGTGGTGCGCATCCTCAAAGACCTCGACCGCGACATCAGCGGCCGCGACGTGTTGATCGTCGAGGATGTGGTGGACTCCGGACTGACGTTGTCGTGGCTGCTGCGCAACCTGGCGGCTCGCCGGCCCCGGTCGCTGCGGGTCTGCACCCTGCTGCGCAAACCCGACGCGCTGGGTGCCGGCGTCGACATCGCCTACGTGGGTTTCGACATCCCCAACGACTTCGTGGTCGGCTACGGCCTGGACTATGCCGAGCGCTACCGCGACCTGCCCTACATCGGGATGCTGGACCCGCGGGTCTACCAGGGCTGAGCAGCCGATTCCCATCGGCGCGAACGGATCGCCGCCGCAGACGCAAACACGCAGGGGAAGCCCTGACCGGCCCGCCGAAGGCCGTGTCGATAGGATCACCCAACACGCCAACGATGCCGCGTTCAGAGCTCCGGGCTGACCCGGTAGCGGATCTGTGACAGATCGGTAGGTGCGATGGCTGTGTCGACATCAACGCGAAGTGCCCGGACCCGCAACGGTAAGTCGATCTTCTCGGGCTATCAGCGGACCGATGGCAGCTATCGTGACAGCTTCGACGAGATGTTCGACAACAACGGCAATCCCCGGACCGCCTATCGGGGCATCTTCAACGCGTTGGCGCCCGCCGACAACGAGGAGCTGCAGGCCCGCGTCGATGCGCTGGGTCGCGCATTCATCGAGCAGGGTGTCACCTTCTCGCTGTCCGGACAAGAACGGCCCTTCCCGCTTGACCTTGTGCCACGGGTGATCTCGGCGGCCGAGTGGACCAAACTGGAGCGCGGGATAGCGCAGCGGGTGCGCGCCCTGGAGCGGTTCCTGGACGACATCTATGACGATCAGGAGATCCTGCGTGATGGGGTGGTCCCCAAGAGTCTGGTCACCTCGTGCGCCCACTTCCACCGTCAGGCCGCCGGCATCAAGCCGCCGAACGGCGTGCGAATCCACGTCGCGGGAATCGACCTGGTGCGTGATGATCAGGGCGAATTCCGGGTTCTCGAGGACAATCTGCGGTCTCCGTCCGGGGTGTCCTATGTGATGGAGAACCGTCGCACCATGGCCCGGGTCTTTCCTGATCTGTTCGCCACGCACCGGGTGCGGCAGGTCGGTGACTACGCCACTCACCTGTTGCGGGCGTTGCGGGCGGCCGCGGCGTCCAACGAGGCCGACCCGACGGTGGCGGTGATGACGCCCGGGGCGTCGAACTCGGCCTATTTCGAGCATTCGCTGCTGGCCCGGCAAATGGGCGTCGAACTTGTCGAGGGTCGAGACCTGTTCTGCCGCGACAACATCGTGTACATGAGCACCACGGAGGGGGAACAGCGCGTCGACGTCATCTACCGGCGTATCGATGACGAGTATCTGGATCCGCTGCAGTTCCGGCCCGATTCGGTGCTCGGCGTGCCGGGCCTGGTCAACGCGGCCCGCGCAGGAAACGTGGTGATCAGCAGCGCGGTGGGCAACGGGGTGGGCGACGACAAGCTCATCTACACCTACGTTCCGCAGATCATCCGGTATTACCTGGGCGAGAAGCCGATCCTTCCCAACGTCGACACGCTGCGCTGCTGGCTGGAAGACGAGTGCGAGGAAGTCCTGGATCGGATCCACGAGTTGGTGATCAAGCCGGTCGAGGGTTCCGGCGGGTACGGCATCGTGTTCGGTCCGCAGGCATCGCGCCGGGAACTCAACGCTCTGGCGAAGAGGATCAAGGCAAGTCCGCGCGACTGGATCGCGCAGCCGGTGGTGCAGTTGTCCACCGTACCCACCAAGGTGGGAGATCGACTGGCCCCCAGGCATGTTGATCTGCGTCCCTTCGCCGTCAACGACGGTGACGACGTGTGGGTGCTGCCCGGTGGCCTGACCCGGGTGGCGCTGACGGAGGGTTCGATGGTGGTGAACTCGAGCCAGGGCGGAGGTTCCAAGGACACCTGGGTGTTGGCGCCCCGCAGGGCGGACAACGGACACGAGTTGTCCGGTGATCAGCTGGTCCGCCACCAGGATCTGGCGACCGACAACGTCGCCGATCAGGGTCCGGGGCTGCTTGGCAGCGACCTGCAGCTCCAGCAGCAACAACAGCAACAGCAGCAGCTCGCCGATCGGGGTGGTCGCCGATGATGCTGGCCCGCAACGCCGAATCGTTGTTCTGGATCGGCCGCTACGTTGAGCGTGCTGACGACACCGCACGCATTCTTGATGTGGCGGTGCACCAGCTTCTCGAAGATGCCACGGTGGACCCCGACCGCACCTGTCGGTTGGTGCTGCAGGTGCTGGGGCTGGACTGTCCTGAAGACGGCCAGGCCCAAAGTGTCTGGACTCTGACCGAACGAGTGGCGTACGCGGGTGCGGGCTCGGGGTCGATCGCCGACAGCATCGCCCGGGCACGTGAGAACGCCCGTGGTGCACGGGAAGTCACCTCCAGTGAGATGTGGGAATGTCTTAACACCACCTTCAACGGCTTGGCCGATGCCGAGCGGGCCGCTCGGCGGCTGGGGCCTTATGAGTTTCTGGCGTATGTGAAGAATCGGTCGGCGATGTTCGCCGGGCTGACGGACGCGACGATGAGCCGCGACGACGGCTACCGCTTTCTTCTGCTGGGGCGTTCCGTCGAGCGAGTCGACATGACGGTACGGATGTTGCTGTCTCGTGCCGGCGATCGGTCCGGATCGCCGGCGTGGGTCACGGTGTTGCGATCGGCCGGTGCCCACGACACCTATCTGCGGACCTATCGCGGTGCCCTCGATGCGAACAGGGTGGTGGAATTCATGTTGTTGGATCGGTTGTTTCCACGTTCGGTCTTTCATGCGATCACGCTGGCCGAGCAGTGCCTGATGGCCCTCGACAGCCGCAATGACAGTCGGGTCGGTGCCCGGGCTGAAGCGCAGCGCCTGATCGGCCGCGCGCGCAGCGCGCTGGAATTCATGCCGCCGGGGCTGCTCTTGGAAGACCTGCACGACCGCCTGACCGGTTTGCAGGAGACCTGCAAGGACGTCACCGAGGCGGTGACTCAGCAGTATTTCCATGTGACCCCCTATGTGTCATGGACCGGGGCCGGAGCAAGCGGAGGTCGCGACTACGACGGCCAGCTGATCGCGGAGGGGGACCGGTGAGCTGGCGACTGCGGGTGGTGCACTCGACGGGGTTCGCCTATAACGCACCGGTGACCTCGTCCTACAACGAGGCGCGTCTCACGCCCCGCAGCGGCAACCGGCAGAACGTGATCTCCAGCCGGGTGGAGACGGTTCCCGCGACTCGGGCGTACCGATACGTCGACTATTGGGGAACGGCGGTGACGGCGTTCGACCTGCATGCGCCACATGAGGAGCTCGAGGTGTCCGGCACCTCGGTGGTGGAGACCGAACCCGACGTCTATCCCGAGGACGCCGCGCAGGTGGACTGGAGCGATCTGGCCGGTGAGTATGTGATCGACCAATTTCACGAGTTGCTCACCTACACCGCATATGTGCCGCGCAACCGAACGTTGGCCGCCACCGCCAGGCGGTTGACCAAGGGGCTTGCGCCTCGCGAGGCGGTGCGAGCGGTGTGCTCCTGGGTCTACTCGGAGATGGATTACGTGCCCGGCACCACCGGAGTGCACAGTTCGGCGATCGATGCATGGTCTGAGAAGAAGGGCGTCTGCCAGGACTACGCACACCTGACGTTGGTCTTGTTACGCAGCGTGGGTATCCCCTCGCGTTACGTCTCGGGATACCTGTACCCCAAGGCCGACGGGGCAATCGGGGAAGCGGTGGAGGGGCAGAGCCACGCCTGGATCGAGGCGTGGACCGGAGCCTGGTCGGGTTATGACCCGACCAATGACATGTCGATCACCGAACGGCACGTGGCCGTGGGTCTGGGCCGCGATTATTCGGATGTGTCGCCACTGAAAGGCACCTACATCGGCGGCAAGGCAACGGACTTGGACGTGTTTGTGGAGATCACCCGGCTGGCCTGATGACGACGGTTGGCCGCGCGGTGCCGCTTTCGCCGGTTGACCCGCCGCGATGCGGGTCCTGCAGCCGAGCTCAGGCCGGGTGGGCGGCGGTGGTGCGGCGACCTCGAGACAGGAATCGGGCGAGCCCGGCGATGCGCTTGACCGGCCCCCCGGAAAGCTGGGGGTCGTCTGCCGTGCGCGGTCGCTCCGACCGCAGCTCAGCGTGATAGCCGGCCTCCTCGATGGCGGCGCACAGCTGCGCCACGCTCACCGTGGCGTCGGCGTCGATGGTGGCCGTCGCGGTCGGGAAGTCCGCCGAGGCCAGCACGCCGGGGATCGTGTTCAGTTTCAGCTCGATATGCGCCGAGCACATCCGGCAGGTCATACCCGTCACGTCGAGTTGGATCCGTCGCATGTCGGTCAAAGCGTCTCCTTCATCAGGCCCTCGGATAAGTGGTCGTCACAACGGGCCGTCCGGTTCCATGCCACAGGTCACCAGCTCGGTCAGTGCCGACGCCGGGGCCGACCCCTCGGTCACCGCCTCGACGTGCAGGTCGAGACTGGCGTGGCCGGCAAGGTGCTGCGCGTAGGACTGCTCGCCGAGACGCGCCCCCAAGGTGACCCAGGCGTCGATGACCGCCCACCGGCGAGGATTGCTTCTGGCCCAGGAGCTGGCGTCCAAGTCCTGCTTCCACTGCTCGACATCGCATTCGCGTGAGCCGAACTGAGCCAGAAACGGCGCGTACTCGACGGGAGTCCCGCGCAGCACGGTGACGCAGCGGCCCGGCGGCGCAGACAGCATGCCCAGAATCGCCGCCGCTGCCGACCGGTTGCTGGTCACCTCCTCGACCAACCGCACGGCCGGGTAGGCGTCCAACGCTGTGCAGGCGTCGGCGAGGGCGACCAGGATGTCGGCCGATGTCCGCAGTTGGTGCGGTTCGCCCAGCACCCGTGGCAGCCGCACCAGGCAGAAATCCAGGTGACCGGAATGGCGCGCGACGATCAGTTCGGCGAGCGCTTTGGATGCCGCGTAGGGATACGGTGCTACGCGGGGATCGACGACCAGCGGTGTCACCGGCTGTGGGCTCACCACTGATGTCGACAGATGCCCCAGCCGGGCGCCGCTTTCTGCGCACGCCGCAGCGATGGTCGACACCGCCGCCACATTGGCCGGCCGAAGTTCTCGGTAGGGCACCACCACGTTGGTGTTGCCGATGGCGTTGATCACGGTCGCAGCTCCGGCGGCGCGGATCAGCTCGGGGATGCCCTGGGGGGCCGTGTGTTCGATGCGGACATCGGCGACCCGCGACAGCGCGCGCCATGGACCGGGATCGGGCAGGGTCGCCGAGGTGGTGGCCAGGACCAGCGGCGAGTCGAATCCGTCGGCGCGCAGTTCGGTCACTGCTCGCGCAAAGCCGGTGCCCAGGATTCCGGAGGCGCCGAGCACCACCACGGTGCCGGCGCGCGCCGAGACCGGGCCTGATGCGGGGTGGGGCAGCGGTGGGGCCAGGGTGGCGAGATCGTCGTCGATCTCGGCGGCGGTGGCCTCGTCCATGCCCGCGCCCTCGGTGATCTCGATCAGCCGAGCGGCGCTGTCGGCGCTGATCACGTCGAGCAGCGACAGGTGCCGGCCGAGATAGCGGCGGGTGACGGGCAGGATGCGGATCAGATCCAGCGAACCGACTCCTTCGGACAGCAGCGAAGAGTCCGGGGCCAGGTCGCGATCCAACTGCTGACTCCACAACTGTGCCAGGCCGCTCGCCTGATCCGCTGCCTCGCCGCGACAGTCGTCGCGCAGTGTCTTGGGCAGGCGGGCGGAATCGACCTTGCCGCCGGGTTTGCGGGGGATCTCCGCGACCGCCGAGATCGCGAACCCGGGGACCCGGGCGGCCAGCAGCACACGGCGAGCCCGTAGCTCGGCAGCCGCGTCGGGGGCGCCGTCTCGGGTCCGCGGGGTGGTGAACCAGACCCCGAGACGCGAACCGTCGGCCTCGACGGCGACATCGCAGATCGCGGGGTCCTCGGCTATCAGCCGGGCGATCTCCGCGGTGTCGACGCGCCTTCCGGCGAGCTTGACCACGGCATCCTTGCGGCCCACGAAGACCGGGAAGCCGTGACTGTCCAGCCGCACCCGGTCGGCGGTGGCGAACGCTCGTCGCGTCGTGGCGTCGCTGCCGGTCACCGTGCCGAATCCGGTCCCGGGTCGGCCCAGGTACCCGGTTGAGACCGTGTCCCCGACGACCACGATCTCGCCGAATGCCACGAAGACCGTGTGCGGCGCCGTGGGTAGGCCCACGCGGTGCGGTCGGGATTCGCCGGCGGAACCGTTCAGCGGCAGGTAGGTCGCGACCACGGTGGTCTCGGTGGGCCCGTAGCTGGAGATCAGCGAGATCGGTGCGGTGCCCACCGCTGCCTGCCATTTCGCCACCGACCGGGCGCGAACCGCCTCGCCGCCGATCACCACCTGGCGCAGCGCCGATGCGGCAAATGCTGCCAGCAGTTCCGGCTGCTCGCAGCACAGATGCCACAGCGCGGTGGGCAGATCAAGGACCGTGGGCCGGTGGCGGTGCACATCGTCAGCCAGCTGTGCCAGGTTTCCGCTGCGTATGGCCGTCGAACGGATCAAGGCCGCGCCGCAGCGGGCGGCGCCGAAGATCTCTTCGACACTGATGTCGGACGTCAACGGCGCGCACTGCAAGACGGTGTCGGCCGCGGTCCAGCCACAGGCGTCGTGGTGGCCCCGGCAGAAGAGCGCGAGCGCACCGTGGGAGATCGGAACCAGCTTGGGGGCTCCGGTGGATCCGGAGGTGGGCATGACGTAGGCGACGCGGTCTGCCAGTCGGGGGTCGCTTGCGACCGTGCGGAGCCGGCCGGTGACCGCGACCGGATCGCTGGGAAGTTCGGTGCCGGTCACATCGACGACGGGGCAGTGCGACCCGGTTTCGGCGGCGATGACGCGTGCGCGCTCGGCCAGTTCCTCGGCGGAGTCGCAGACGCTGTAGCCGCACCCCGCCAAATGGCAGGCGACCAGAAGATCGACGGTCTTGTCGGTCCGGTCGTCGGTGAACACCAGCACAGCCCCTGGCTGAACGCCCGCGCGGACCAGCCAGCCGATCCAGCCGTCGACACCGCCACGGCGCCGGCGCCAGTCGGCGGTCTGCGCGGCCGGGTCCAGAAACCAGGCCGGTGCCGGCGGGCCGGCAACGGCGGGCACATCCCGGCTCGGCTCGCAGGCACCGTCGGGACCGATCTGGGCCCAGCTGTCGACGCTGATGGCCACGGGCAGGTTCCATTGCGCGGCGAATCTCCGCAGTGCCTCGGCGATCGGTGCGGCCAGTGGCGAAGCGGCACTGTCGGGTTCCGGATCCTGAGTGTCCCAGATCGCCAGGTCGAGTGTTCGACGCTGCTCGTCGTGGACGGCAGCCACGGTGCGGCATTCGATCGGGCCGATATCGGAGGTCACCGGGTTGCCGTCGAGAAACGGACGCAGTTCGCGAGCACAGGGCTCCCGGAGAAAGTTCAGCGCTATCGCCTCTGTCGCCGGGGCGCGATGGGTCGTCAGATAGATGCGACGGTAGAGCTCTTCCCGAAACCACCGGCGGCGCACCGTCTTCACGTACCCTCGGTCCACCGTCTCAACGAGGTGCCCTACCGAGGCGAATGCCGGAAATCGCACCGATTGGGCCACCGAGTTGACCAGGCACGTGGCCACGTCGAGGGCGGGCTCACCGAACCGGTTGTCCACGGCGTGCACCACCAGTGCCTCGGTGCTGTCCCGGTGAGCCGCGTCCACCGCCACCGCTGCCGTGGTCACCAGAACCGGCAGCGGAATCTGTTGTTGCTCGGACAGTTCCATCAGCTCGTCGTAGTCGGTCCCGCTGATCTGTACGGATTCGCACAAATATCCCCGTCGGGCGCTACCCGACGCGGCGGAACTCTGGGACTGACCGCCGAGGAGAGACTCAGTGGCCAGCTCCCGCTGCACCGCCTCGGTCAGTCGCTGATGTGCTGCGTGCACCTTCGCCTGTTCACGGCTGTGCGCCTCGATCAGCCGGTCCAACCCGGCGGTCACGTCGGCCACCTCGATCGACGGATCCGAAAGGTAACGGCCCAGATCCGCCTCGATCAGCCCGGTCGCGCCGCCGTCGAGCAGAATGTGGTGGGCGTGCACGTCCAAGCCCACGGCGTTGCTGCCGGTATCGGTGTGCACGGTGTAGCGCACCAACGGGCGGGCCAGAATTCCCGAATCCCATTCGCGGATCAGGGGATCGGGAGTGTCGGAGGCCAGGCGGATCACGTCGTCCACCCGCAGGCGCGAAACCAGGTTCGGGTAGGGCGCCTCGCCCTGTTCCAGTACGCACAGCTGCACCGGGTTGCGGCACAGGGCGGCTTCCAGCGCCGCGACGAGTCTGCGAAGCGGTATCGGGACCAGGCGGTAGGTACGACCGATCAGATACAGCGCACAATCGTCGTCCTGCAGCACTCCCCGGTAGATGTTCTGCTGGGACACCGACAGCGGAATGTGCCGTTCGGAGCCTGCGTCAGGCGTTCCCACCGCAATCCCTCAGTTCAGCAGCCCAACCGGCGATCGTCAGATCCTCGGCCAGACGCGCGGGCAGTTCGGACTCGCGGTCCACGCCGAGGCGCTTCATCAGCAGCACGAAGCGCACCGAGTCCAAACCCAGATCGCGAAGGTCCGTGGCGTCGCCGTCGGTGAAGTCGGACTCGTCGACGTAGAGCACATCGCAGATTGCGGTGAAAATCCTCTGCCGGACAGAATCACTCACGGCCGCGCGCACCGATCGTCGCGGCCAGCGACGTGCGCATGACCTTGCCGGACTGGGTTCTGGGAATGCTGGTGACCAAGACGATCGTCGACGGGCGCGCGGCGGATTCCACTTCGCTGCGGTAGCGGGCGGCGATGGCCTTCTTCAGGGCCCGGGCGCCCCGGTCGTCCAGCTCATCGGCTGCGACCACAGCCAGACCTACCAGCGCTCCGAACTCGGGGTCGGCTATCTCGTAGCATGCCGCGTCCCGGACTCCGGGGACCGACGCCGCCACCCGGTCGACCTCGTCGGGTGCGACGTTCACACCGCCGCAGATGATCATCTCCGAGGCCCGCCCCCGGATATAGAAGAGCCCGTCGCTGCCCGCGTCGAGCAGATCACCGGTGTTCACCCAGCCGTCCTGCAGGGTCTGCGCGGTGCGCTCCGGGTTGTTCCAGTACTCCAGCATGTTGGCCGGTGACTTGATCCACAGGGTTCCCGACGACGCCGGCCTCCCGTGCGGGCCGCTGCCGTCACCATCGAGATGGACCTGTACTCCCGGATACGGCCGGCCGACAGCACCCGCCTCGATGGCTGCCGTCGAGCCGGGGCCGGTCGGCAGGCACAGTGCTGTGCAGCCGGTTTCACTCAGGCCGTAAACCTGCGCCGTTCGCACCCCGGCGTCCTCGACGTAACGCACATCGGAGGCGATGGCCCGGGAGCCGCCGTAGCCCAGAAAACGCAGGGTCGCCGGAATCGGCGCGCCGGTCGCCTTCACCTCACTCACCAGTCGGGCGAGCAGCGTGGGGACGAGGCACACCGTCGCGACCTCGTTGACGGTGAGAAGTTCCAGCAGCGAGGCCCCGGCATCCCCGCCGGTGATGCATCGCCCGCCGTGCATCAGGCAGTTGAGGATCCACCACAGTCCGCCGATATGGGTGGCGGGCAACGGCGAGTAGGCCACTTCGCCGTCCACCCAGTCGATCCACGTCAACGCGTTGTCGCGCAGGATGTCGGCGACGGCGTAAAAGGTCCGGTTTGCCAACAACACCGCCTTGGGCTCCCCGGTGGTGCCGCTGGTGAAGATCATTGCCAGCGGATCATCGGCGTTGCCGGCGGGTCGCGGGAGGGCGGGTTGCGCGGACGGTCCGGTGCTGCCGAGGGCCCACAGCGTCGGTATCGACGACAGCGTTTCCGTCGGGCCGGCGAGGGACAACCGGGCGCCGTCGGTGCACACCATGGCGGCAGGTTCGGTGAGCTGGGAGAACCGTTCGACCGTGGCCACCGGAAGGTTGCCGTCGGCCAGTACGGCGATGGCACCCAGTCGTGCGCAGGCCAGCACTGACAGGTAGGTCTGTGGCCCGTTGTCGGAGATGGTCAGCACCCGAGAACCCTGCGACACCCCTGCCGCGTGCAGGGCTGCGGCCAACTGTTCCCACCTGGTGGCCAACTCGCGGTAGCTCAGCGGATCGCCGCCGTCGCAGCGGCGTAGCGCGATCGCCTCCGGCGTTCGGCGGACGTGTTCGAGAATGCGCTCCAGCACGCTCTGGGGCGCCTGCCTGGTCATGTCAGCGCTCCGTTTCTTATTGGGAGCCGGGAATGTTGAGGGCGGCGAGTTCGAACTCACCGAAGGCGGAGCCGCCCTGCGGGTCCCAGAACTCGATGGCGCACGGCACCCGCAGGTAACGCACCGAGCGTTCGACGACTTCGAGATCGTGGCAGTGCAGCCGCGCCTGGAACCGCGCCGCGTCGATCGGCCTTCTGAACCGTGACGACGACGTCCGGATGTACATGCTGGAAAGCTGATGCTTGAGGTAGTCGTCGAGGGTCCAGCCGTGGAACGCGGGAATGATGCCGGCGGCGATGGCAGGCGCGAAGGCGCTGTAGGCGAGTTGGTTGAAGCACAGCACCAACTCGACGGCGTTGAAGTGTCCGGTGCTGCGAATGTAGGCCGACTCGGTGATCGTGAAAGTCCCCTCGGCCAAGACTGAGCCGGGGTCCGCCTGCGCCACCGCGTCGGTCAGATAGCGACAACCCTTGTATGCGTAGGGTTCCAGCACCTTGGCCAACAGTTCTTCGGCTATCGGGGCAGCCGCGTCGGTCAGGGCCGGCGTCCTGGGGTCGCTGCTGCTCATGCCGGGTATCCCGGGGTCTCGAGTCCGTCGAGCATAGTCAGGCGGTAGGTGGTCAAGGTGCCGTCGGAGTTGCCGTGCTTCGCTCGGTGCATCAGAACTCTGTTGTCCCACAAGATGATGTCTCCGACCTCGTAGTGTTGGGTGTGGATGAAGGGATGGGTGAACGTCGGGTCCAGTTGTCCGGTCGCCTCCATCAGCCGGTGCAGCAACTCGGGGTCGAGGACCCGGCCGTCTTTGGCTTCGATGCGGGTGGTTCCCGACGCGCAGATGTACAGGATCTCTTCCCCGGTCATTGGGTGCCGGATGACCGTCGGCCACGTGATGGGCGGTGTCGTCCGGCTGATCTCGTCCCACACCTCCCCGATGGGCCGGTACACGTCGTCGGGGCGGATCTTGATGTGCCGGCGCGGATCGTGGGTGCTCAGTGTTCCCCGGGCAGCGTCCTGGAGGGCCTCGGGCACCGACGCCCAAGCCCGGTTCAGATCGATGAAATAGGTTCCCCGGTCGGCTCCGGGAACGGTCAGGGGCAGCACCATCGAGAACGCGAACGGCTCGGGCATGAACATGTAGTCGATGTGCCAGAACGCGCCGGTTCGCGGAACCCCCTGTTGCTCCTCGGTGGAGGAGACGAAGATGTCCGGAAACTCATGGTGGTGGTACATGGATTCGTAATAGGGCACCACGTCGCCGACGATCCGGCCCAACTGGAGGAACTCCTCCGGTGAGGGGTGGACGCCCTTGAGGATGACGAGCTTGTTGGCGTAAACGATCTCGCGGATCTCGTCTCGGGTGACGGTGCTCAGATCTTGGGGATCGACCCCGGTGATCTGGGCCCCAAGTCCGCTGCCGGTGACCGTCAGCGTCATCCGCGAGTACTTTCGCTGTTCATCTGTCAACTCCCTCGTTCATCGGTTGTGTCGATCGCTCGATCTGGTCGGTGGCGA
The DNA here is from genome assembly GCF_000972925.1 of Mycobacterium sp. UM_Kg1. Taxonomy (NCBI): domain Bacteria; kingdom Bacillati; phylum Actinomycetota; class Actinomycetes; order Mycobacteriales; family Mycobacteriaceae; genus Mycobacterium; species Mycobacterium sp. UM_Kg1. The sequence continues at coordinate 68,378 of NZ_JRMK01000001.1, forward strand.
GCCAGTTGCTGGGCACCAGCGGTGCCAGCTCGCCGGAGCGGCCCGCCAGTCCGGTTGCCCGGGTGGATGCGAGCACCGCCGGCACGGGGTCGGGCGTCTCAGCGATGGGACCCGACCCGGTGGACAGGGCCGCCCCGTCGGTCGCCCGCAGAAACTCGTAGCGGTGGGCGCGCATACGGGCACGGTCTCTGCCGCGTCGTACGCGCTGGCTGCGGGCCGGGGCGACGGCTGCGCGCTGAGCGGTCGCAGGGCTCGCCGCGACGGCGTGGTCGGATGCGGGCATGTCCCCCGGCGGACCGGACCTGACTCCGGGCGGGCCCCAGCCCGAGACGAGGTAGCCGAACATCGTGGCTTCGGCGCTCGATGTGATGGCGGGTGCGTTGCCGGTCGCCGGGCCGGCGTGGGCACCCGCACCTCCGGAGGAGCCTGCGACCGCAGCAGGCGCAGCAACTGCCGCAGCGGGGAATTCCACACCTGCGTCACCGACCGACGCGGCCACCATATCGGGCAGGTGATCGACCGTGAACTGCTGACCGGTCAGCAGCGGCAGCAGCTTCAAGGCGCTCAGTGCGCTGAGCGCAGGTGCGAAGAACGGCAGCAGCAGCAGCCCGTAGGACGCGTAGTAGGGATACCACAGCATGTCGTAGGCGATCAGCGCGACCACCGCCAGAAAGGCCGCGATCACCGGGTTGAATCCCAGGCTTTCGAAGAAATTCTCGAACAGCCGCAGCAGCTCCTCGACCTGTCCTGAAGCGCCGAGCAAATTCCCGAGTTGTCGGGTGAGGTCCGCCAGCCAGTCACCGTCGCCACCGCTGGGTGTCGAGGAGTCCTCGGCCGGGCCGGCGACGATAGCCGGGGCAGGGGGGATCCGGGGGGCTGCTGCGACCGCCGCGGCGGTGGTGCCCTGATATACCGACATGGTCTCAGCGGCCTGCACCCACATGCGCGTGTAATCGGCCTCGTTGACGGCGATCGGGACGGTGTTCACCCCGAAGAAGTTCGTGGCGACCAGCACCGCGTGGATCGCGTGGTTGGCGGCCAGCTCTTGCAGGCTGGGCATCGAGGCCAAGGCGCCGCTGTATGCCGCTGCGGCCGTCTGGTGTTGCGCGGCCGTCGCGGCACTGGCGGCAGCGGCCTGTTCCAGCCACGCCAGGTACGGCGCGTGTGCGGCCAGGTAGGCAGCCGCGCTGGGCCCCTGCCAGGGGCCGGCCTGCACGGCGGCCAGGAGCTGGGCCAGTTCGGCGGCGGTGTCGTCGTAGATGGCGCTGAGCTGCTGCCATTGCGCGGCGGCCGCCAACAGGGAGCCCGGGCCCGGACCACTGGTGAGCATTGCCGAGTGAGTCTCCGGAGGCATGGCCATCCAGATCGGGGCGGTCAGGATGGCACCTCCTTAAATTGCTGTGGGCTGCGCGGCGCGCGAAGCGGGGCGATTCCCCGCCGACGAGGTGGTCGGACACGATGATCAAAAAGTTCCGCTCGACCGCCGTTAGGTTTCTCGCAGCGCGCAACGCGGCATGGCGGGTACGGTCTGAGGCCGTGCCAGTCATTGACGCCCGCCACCTCGACGGGGTATCGGAGACCGCCCTGCTCACCCTGTATCAACGAGCAGCGGAGGCACAACGGCCCGACGGGGTGATCGAGGATCCCTGGGCGATCGAATTGCGCAACAGCCTCGACTACGACTTCGCCGACTTCGGCAGGACCCACCAGGCCACCGCGCTGCGGGCATTGGTGTTCGATCAGGCCACCCGCGCATACCTGTCGGTGCATCCGCGCGCCACCGTCGTAGCTCTTGCCGACGGCCTGCAGACGAGCTTCTGGCGGGTGGACAATGGCCAGTTGAACTGGCTTTCGGTGGATTTGGAACCCGTCATCGCGCTGCGTCGCCGGTTGCTGCCGGCATCCGAACGACTGCGGTACTGCGCGCAGTCGGCATTGGACTGCTCGTGGATGAACCTCGTCGACGACTCCGCCGGCGTGTTGATCACCGCCGAGGGGTTGTTGCAGTACCTGGATCGTGACGCGGCCTTCGGTCTGATCGCCGCCTGCGCCCAGCGGTTTCCCGGCGGCCGGATGATCTTCGACAGTGTCCCGCGGCTGCTGAGCGCCTACTCACGCTCACGCCGCGGGATCAGGCTCAGCCAGAACTACACGGCACCGCCGATGCCGTTCTGGTTCACGGCCGAGGACTACGACGCGCTGCGCGCGATACCCGGCGTACGCGCCGTCTCTGAGCTCGGCGTGCCGGCTGGGCGAGGCAAAGTGCTCGGTAAGGCACTTGCGGCGGTCTACCGTTCCCGGGTCCTGAGTCGATTCCGTGCCCCGACCAACCTGGTCGAATTCGGCTGAGCCGTCGTCGTCGGCGTGTTCGGCCCTGGCGCACAGCGGATGTGACCTTCGGCACATCCGCTGTGGACTGGTCGGCATTTCTTGCCGAAGTCAGGAACTTTTTTCATGTTCGGTCGACTTCTTAGGCATGACACAGTTACGTCCCTCTCAGGGCAGCGCAGTTCAGCTCAGCCGCTCCGGCGGCATCGTCGCCGGGGCGGCCTTAGCCGTTGCCGGAATGTGCGCAGCGGGCCCCGCCGTCCCCGCGCTGCCGATCATCACGACAGCGCCGCAGGTGCAACTCGCCGCCTCGATCGACCCGTTCGGGCCGTGGGTGGACGTCTTCAATACGACAGTGGCCAACGGGGCGCAGGTCTTTGACGCCGTCAAGGACGCACTCGCCGGGTTTGCCGACACTCTGGAGGGACAGTTCGCCGCCGCGACGTTCATCGGTGTGGACGTGGCCACGCCCGAGGGCTCGGACTTGGCTGCTCAGACTCTGGACTGGAATCACCTGTGGGCCCTGCAGTACCTGTCGGGGATGGAGTTCGGCATGGGTATCCAGCCGATCGACCCGGTGGAACCCGCGGCGACGTTGTTGACGCTGTTGTCGTCGCCGTTGAGTGGTGTCGCGATGGGGCTGATCGGCCCGCTGGTCAGCCCGGGAGTGGAACTGCTCAACAGCATCGGGTCGATCGTCGAGGCCCTCGGCGGCGGTGATTTCGAAGGAGCGTTGCAAGACCTGCTGGCGGCACCCGCCAACGTGCTCGGGGCGTTCTTCAACGGGGCCACCTTGAACCTCGACGCGCTGGTGCCCTTGCTGAACGACATCCTGCAGGTTCCCGAGGGCAACGCGGTCCTGGGCGCCAGCTTCGACTTCGGTGGTCTTCTCACGCCCGGAGAGACCGAGGCCGGAAACGTGGGCGGTTCGATCTTCAACTCGCTGGGTCTCGACCTGCAGATGGTGGGGATGGGAATGCCCTACTCCGCGCCCGGTGAGGGGGTCGGGCTGATCGCGTCGCTGGTCAACCTCGTGGACATGTTCGCCGACGGTTGGGGCTGACGCGTAGCCGATTTCGGCCGGTGAGCACGAAAGCGGACGTTTCCTTCCAGGAATCGCCCGCTTTCTCGTCGGCCCGGTCGGGCAGCGCGCGGCCGGCGCGCGCGTGCTCAGCGCACGCTCGGGGCTGTCGGGGCGGCGTGCTCCAACCGCTCGACCGGTGCCGGCCAGCGGGCCGGGATGGGACGCGGCCGAACCCGCTGCGGCCACCAGAACCACTTGCCGAGCAGAGCGGCCAGCGAGGGCATCACGAACGACCGGATGACCAGCGTGTCGAAGAGCAGGCCGATGGCGATGGTGGTCCCGATCTGCGCCACCACCGTCAGGTCACTGACCACCATCGACAGCATGGTCAAGGCGAACACCACGCCGGCCGAGGTGACCACCGAACCTGTGCCGCCCATCGCTCGAATGATCCCGGTGTTCAGCCCGGCGTGGACCTCCTCTTTGAACCTCGCGACCAGCAGCAGGTTGTAGTCCGAGCCGACGGCCAACAGGATGATCAACGACATCGCCATCACCATGAAGTGCAGCTCCAAGCCGATGATGTGCTGCCACAACAGGATCGACAGCCCAAATGACGCCCCCAGTGACACCACCACGGTGCCGACTATCACCGCGGCGGCGATCGCGCTTCCGGTGATGATCAGCATGATGATGAAGATCAGGCACAGTGCGGCGATCCCGACTGCCAGGAGGTCGTAGTTGTTGCCCTCTTGCATGTCTTTGAACACCGACGCCGTGCCGCCGACATAGATCTGTGAACCCTCCAGGGGAGTGCCTTTCATGGCCTCCTTCGCCGCATGTCTGATGCCGTCGATGTGGTGAATCCCCTCGGGGGTCAACGGATCGCCGTCGTGGCTGACGATGAATCGCACGGCGTGGCCGTCCGGGGAGACGAAGGTCCGCACGCCGCGCTGGAATTCCGTGTTGGCGAAGACCTCGGGCGGCAGATAGAACGTGTCGTCGTTCCTTGAGTCGTTGAATGCCGCGCCCATGGCGGATTGGTTGTCCAGCATCGCCGCGGTCTGGTCCAACAGGCCGTTCTGGGCGGCAGCCATGGTCAGCATGGTGGTTCGTGTCGTCGCCAGCGCCTGGATCTGCGCCGGCAGCTGCCGGAGCAGTTGCGGCAGGAGGGCATCGAGTCGATCAAGATCGGGCAGCATGTGGTCGATGTCGCCGCTGAGCGTATCGCTGCTGTCGAGGGCATCGAAGACCGATCGCACAGACCAACATGCCGGTATGCCGAAACAATGTGGTTCCCAGTACAGGTAACTGCGCAGCGGTCGCAGGAAATCGTCGAAGTCGGCGATATGATCCCGCAGTTCCGAGGTGTCCGATGCCAGTCGACGCATCGTGTCGACCATGTTGTGCACGGTAGCGGTCATCTCGGTCATCAACAGCTGCATCCGCTCCATGGCGTCGATGCTGCGCTGCAGATCTTGCGCGCTGGAACCGAATTCGGTCATCCGGTCGTGCAGGTAGCCCTGATTGAGCACCTGCAGCGTGCCCTGCATGCTGAGCTGAGCCGGCAAGGTGCTGAACTTCAGCGGGGTGCCGTCGGGTCGGGTGATGGTCTGTACCCGGCTGATCCCCGGCTGTCGTACAACCCGCTTGGCGATCTTGTCGATCACCAGGAAATCCGCCGGATTGCGCAGATCCCGATCGGTCTCCACCAGCAACACCTCGGGATTCATGCGCGCGGTGGAGAAATGCCGCTCGGCCGCCGCGTAACCGGCGGTGGAGGGCAGATCCGCGGGCAGGTAACGGCGTTCGTTGTAGCTGGTGCGATAACCGGGCAGGGCCAGCAGGCCGACCAGGGTCAGCGCGGTGCTGGCGACCAGCACCGGGGCCGGCCAGCGGGCGATCGCCGCACCGAGTTTGCGCCATCCGCGGGTCCGCATCGCCCGCCTGGGCTCCAGCAGCCCCCGCCGGCTGGCAACGGTGATCATCGCCGGACCGAGCGTCAACGCCACCAGCATGGCAACGACCATTCCGGCCGCCAGCGGAATGCCGAGCGTCTGGAAGTAGGGGAGCCGGGTGAAGTGCAGGCACAACGTGGCGCCCGCGATGGTTGATCCCGAGGCCAGGATCACATGAGCCGTGCCGTCGAACATCGTGTGGTAGGCCGTCTCGCGGTCCTCGCCGGCGGTCCTGGCCTCCTGGTAGCGGCCGACCAGCACGATCGCGTAGTCGGTGGCTGCTGCAATCGCCAAGGTGACCAGCAGGTTTGTCGCAAAGGTGGTCAGGCCGATGAGGTGGAAATACGCCAGCGAGGCCACCACCCCGCGCGCCGCGGCCAGGGCGAGAAACACCATCGCCAGGACCACCAGCCCGGTGCCCAGGGACCGGTACACCAACAGAATCATCGTGGTGATGACCAAGAAGGTCAGACCGACGATGACTTGCGCGCTGTGGTCGCCGGCGACCTGCTCGTCGGCGGCCAGAGCCGCCGGGCCGGTGATGTGGGCGATCACCCCCGGCGGTGCGTCGACCTCGGCGACCAGGCTGCGGACCGCCTCAAGCGACTCGTTGGCCAGGGTCTCGCCCTGATTGCCGGCGAGGTGGACCTGCACGTAGGCCGCTCTGCCGTCGTTGCTCTGGGCCCCGGCGGCGGTCAGTGGGTCACCCCAGAAGTCTTGGACGTGCTCCACATGGGTCGTGTTGGCTTTGAGCTTGCCGACCAGGGTGTCGTAGTAACGGTGCGCATCATCGCCGAGCGGCACGCGGCTCTCGAGGAGGATCATCGCCGAGCTGTCGGAGGTGTATTCACCGAAGACCTGGCCCACCCGCTTCATCGCGGTGACCGACGGCGCGAAGTCGGGACTCATCGGTACCGAGCGCAGCTGCCCCACCACCTCCAGCGGCGGCACCACGGTGCTCAGCACGACGACGAAGGCGATCCAGCCGAGAATGACGGCGACGGCGCGGCGGCGGATTCCGGTGGCGACAGGGCTGCGCCGCGGAGGCGGCGTCACCGGCGGCACCCGTGCTCACTCGCCACCATCCGCTACGTCATTCCTTCCTGATGGTCCGCAGGCGACCAGCCCGCACCACAGGATGGGTCGGATGCGGTGGGGGGAAAGTTCCCGAGGGCTTCGCCGGCGCGGCGGGTCTCGGTGGACGCCGCCTCAGAAGAAACCGGTGCCGGACCGCTCGTCAGGCTCGCTGCGGCCGACGCGGCGAGTCCACGGCAGTGCTCAGCTCAGCTCCCACACTGCCGTCACGGTGAAGCTCACGGTCTGCTGGCCGGGCTCGACCGGGGGCGCTGACGCCATCGCGCGCGGCATCGGCATCATGTCCGGCACCGGCGGCGCGGCCCCGCCGGCCACTTCGGAGATCGCGATCACCTGACCGAGTCGCAGGCCCGACAGCTGCGCGTACTGCTGGGCGCGGTCACGGGCGTCGTTGAAAGCCCGTTCCCGGGCGTCGCGCACCAGCGCCGAATCGTCTTCGATGGAGTAGCTCACGCCGTGGATCCGCGTGGCGTCCCCGCCGGCCCGCACGATCACCGCCAGCACCTGGGAGGCGGAATCGCGCTCGACCTTGACCCGGATGGTGTTGCCGGCCCGGTATCCGGTGATGGTCTGGGATCCGCCGGCGTCGGAATTGCCGTACTGGGGCTGCAGGCTGACCTGGGTGGTGCTGATGTCCTTGCGGTCCACGCCGGCATCCACCAGCGCATCGATCACCGCCTGCTGGCGCTCGCTGGTCTGGTTCATCGCGCTGGTGACGTCGCCGGCGACGAACTCGATGCCCGCCTCGGTGGTCAGGGTGTCCGGGACGCCCTGGACCTCGCCGGTGCCCACCACGGTCACCTGCCGCGCGATGTCGGAACCGCCGCCCGGTGCGGCGTCACAACCGGCCACGGCGAGCGTGGAGACGCCCACCAGCGCCAGCGTCATCGACCAGCGGAGAATCGTCCGGGCGCTGTGTGTCGGCATGCTAGGAACCCTAGCGGAGTCGACGCACACCCCGCGGAAAAAGATCCATGAGGCACACTGATGCGATGACCTCCGACCCGTCGCGAGTACTGTCCGCCGCCATCGAGCCGTTCGCCGGCCAGGTCTACTTCTCCCCGGAGTGCCACCGTGGTTATGCGGCACTCGGTTTCGGCGCCAGCCCGGCGACCGTCGACGGGGTCGAAATGCCGGACGGGCCGGCCTACTTCTGCAGCCGCGGCTCCGCGATGGGACAGGCGCCGGGCGAGCTGATCGCCGCGGCATTCGCGGTGTTCAATCCGGCGGTGGTGGTTCCCGCCGTCGACTACGGCTGGAAGCTGACCGACGCGCCGACCATCCGGGCGGCCCGCACCGAAGGCGCGACGGCTCAGTTGCGGCGCGTCCTGGGGGCGGCCCCCGAGGGCCTTGACCGGGCGGTGGAGTTGCTGCGCAGCGCCGCGGAGGGCCTCGCGGTTGCGGGCAAGCCGCTGTTCGCAGGGCTGGTGGGCGCCGGGCTGACCGGCGACCCGCTGTCCGACGCCTGGCTGTTGGCCGACCGGCTCCGGGAGTTCCGCGGCGATGCGCACGTCAACGCCTGGGTCGCAGCCGGATTCGACGCCGTCGAGATCGGGCTGATCACCGAGCTCTACCGTGGATTGGCGCCGCGCAGCTATGTGCGGACCAGAGCGTGGAGTGAAGAGGAGTTGGCCGCCGGCGAGGCGCGGCTGGCCGAGCGGGGCCTGGCGCGCGACGGCGTGATCACCGATGCGGGGCGGGCCGCTCGCGAGGCGGTCGAGACCGCGACCGACGCCGCATGTGCCCCGATCGTCGCCCGGCTCGGCGACGACCTGAGCGAGCTGGCCGATCTGGTCGGCGGGTGGTCGCGGCAACTTGTCGAGGCCGGCGCTTTCCCTAAGGGCTGATCAGCCCTGGCGGTTGGTCGCAAGCGCGGCGCAGCCGGGCGCAGCGGGCCGTCGCGTATGCCTAAGGGGTGACCAGGATCTTGCAGTGCCGGTCCGGGTCGGCCAGTTCGTCGAACGCCGCACCCACGCCGTCGAGTCCGACCTCGCCGGTGATCAGCGGCGCCACGTCGATCTCGCCCTCGGCGACGGCGCGCAGGGATGCGGCGAACTCCGCCGGTTCGTAGGCGAAGACGAACTGCACACTGATCTCCTTGGCGATGCCGTAGAAGGGGTGCACGGTGTCGGGTTCCATGCACACCCCGGCGACCACCAGCCGGCTGCCCACCGGCGCTCGTCGCAGGACATCGTCGATGATGCCCGGCACGCCGATCGCCTCGAAGATCACTTTCGGGCTCACGGTGTCAAACGGCGATCCCTGGGCCGGGTCCACGGTGCGATGAGCGCCCATGGCCGTCGCCAGCTTCCGCCGGGCGGCGGAATAGTCGGCAGCGACAATGTCGTGCACGCCCGCGTTGCGCAACGCGGCGATGATCGCCATGCCGATCGGGCCGCAGCCCAGGACCAGTGCGGTCTCGCCGGGAGCCATGGCGGACTTGTTGACCGCGTGCAGCCCCACAGCCATCGGCTCGGTCAGGGCAGCGTGGCGCGGATCCAGCCCGTTGGGGATCTTCAGCAGCAGCGGAGCCGACAACAGCATCTTCTCGGCGTATCCGCCGACCGTGGTGTTGGAGTAAACGATCGGCTCGACGCCCGTGGCCCCCAGCAGAACCGGAATCGAGGTGACCGGTGTTCCGGCGGGAAAGGTCTCCGTAGCGGGTCCGGCCTGCAGCACCTTCGCGCTGAACTCGTGGCCCATGAAGACGTCGGCGCCCAAGTCGACCGATGCCTGCGCCGAAGGGCTGCCGGACATGGACTGCGTTGCGGCCAGCACCTGCGCGCCGTGCGCGGCGAAATGCAGGTCCGATCCGCAGATGCCGCAGGCGGTCACCTCCACCAGCACCTGGCCCGGACCCGGTGCGGGCTCCGGCAGGTCGTCGCGGTAGACCATTCGCCCGTCACGCAGCACCGCTGCGCGCATCAGCGTGAATTACCCGTTTTGGGGGGCGCCGTCTCGGTCACGTGCTCCACGACTGCGTTCTTGATCGCCTCGCCGGCCCGGCTGAACAGCGTGTCGCGCATCCCCTTAGCCCACTCGTGTGAGGCCTTGGGTGCGGCGAGTTGGCCCTTGAAATGCGGAATCACCTTGCGGGCCAACAGCTCGTAGCTGTGGTAGGTCGCCTCCGGTGAGGCCCAGTCATGCCCGAGGAACAGCAGGGTGCCGAAGCCGCCGGAGCGCTCCAACAGGTCGGTGATGTGTTCGATCGCGTCATCGGGCGTACCGATGCAGCAGCTTCCGGCCGCGGCATAGGCCTCCACGAATTCGGTCGGCGTCTGCGGTGAGCCCTCGACCTCGCTGGCCAGCGGTACGAACCCGGCCGCACCGAAGTAGTTCGCGAAATCCTGCAGGCCATAGGTGCAGTCAGCCACCGCCTGCTCGCGGGTGTCGGCGATGTGCATGATGCTCAGCACCCGCCAGTCGTCGCGGTCCGGTTCGTCGCGGCCGGCCTTGGCCGCCTGGTCGCGCACCACCTCCCAGGTGTTCTCCAGGGCGGCAAACCCGCCGGGCACCGACATCGACAGGGACAACAGTGAGGTTCCCAGCGCGCCGGCCAGTCGCGGACCGGATGGCGAAACCATTGCGGCGGCGGAGATCTCCGGATACGGCCAGGTGTAGGGCCGAATATGCAGGGCCGCGTCGCGCAGCGTGAACCAGTCCGAATGCCGGGTGACCAGTTCGCCCGGCTCGGCCCGGAACAGCGCCAGGATGGCCTCCAGGGATTCCTGCATCATCCGGCGCTGCTCGACCGGATCGATGCCCATCATGTGCGCGTCGGTGGGCAGGGCTCCCGGGCCGGCGCCGAACATCACCCGCCCGCGGGTCAGGTGATCCAGCAGCACCCAGCGGTCGGCCACCATCAGCGGGTGGTGGTAGGGCAGCGAAACCACCCCGGTGCCCAGCCGAATGTGTTTGGTGCGTTCGGCGGCCGCCGCGATGAACACCTCGGGGCATGCGATCAGTTCGTAGCCGCCCGAATGGTGCTCACCGAACCACGCCTCGTCGAAGCCCAGACGGTCCAGTGCGACCACCCGTTCCAGGTCGTACTCCAAAGCGACGGTGGGCGATTGACCTAGCGCATGGAACGGGGTGATGAAAACCCCGAAGCGCAGCGGCCGGGCGGTCACGCTGCGGCTCCGGTCGGAAGACCGGCCAAGAACTCCAGCAATGCCGCGTTGACCTCGTCGGGCCGTTCCTGTTGCAGCCAGTGGCCGGCGCCGTCGATCATCACCTCGCGGTAGGGACCCGTCACCAGCTCGGCTGCGCGGTCGCGGCGGGTGAAGGTCAGCACCGGATCGGCAGTCCCGGCGATGAACAAGGTGGGTACGTCGATGGTGGCGGCGGTCGGATTAGACATGATCTCCCAGTTGCGGTCGAGGTTGCGGTACCAGTTCAGTCCTCCGGTGAAACCGGTGCGGGTGAACTCGGCGATGTAGTGGTCCAGTTCTTCACCGCTGATCCAGTCCGGACGCCCGGCCGGCTCGGCAATCCGCTCGATGAAGCCCATCGGGCCGGGAGCGGTCATCAGCAGCGCCGATTCACGGTCGCTGGGACTGAGGCCGCCCACCATCCGGCGGATGGTCCGGGCCGGGTCGGCGGCCAGTTCCGCGTCGGCCACCCCCGGCTCCTGGAAATACAGCATGTAGAAAAAATTCTCGCCGAACAGGGCGCGGAAGGCCTCGGTCGGCGGAACCTGCGATCGGGGCACCGGCGGCACGCTGAGGCCAGCCACCGCCGCCACCCGGTCCGGGTGCAACTGCGCGGCGCTGAAGACCACCGGGGCGCCCCAGTCGTGGCCGATCCAGATCGCACGCTGCGCGCCGACGTCGTCCAACAGGCCGACCAGGTCGCCGGTGAGTGCAGCGATGTCGTAGGCGGCGATCTCCTCCGGCCGCGACGAGCCGCCGTAGCCGCGCTGGTCGGGGGCCAGCACATGGAAACCCGCATCGGCCAGCGCCGGGATCTGATGTCGCCAGGAAAAGGCCAGCTCGGGGAATCCGTGCGCCAGCAACACCACCGGTGCGCCCCGCTCGCCCGCCTCGGTGACCCGCAGGGTCACGCCGTTGGTGTCGACGAAACGTTCGGTTGCGCGCTGGATTGCCGGAGACACCGTCACACCAAACCACAACCCGGTCGGGATGGAACAGGGTTCAGTGGGTCTGCGGTGGCCGCCCTGGGCCCGTTTGTGCCGGGGGACGGTAGCCTGAACATGCCCAGCTGCATGTAATTGGAAGGATTTGGCCGCGTCCGGCCGATGTCTGATGAATCGCAAAAATGTGATCCGAACCGTCACCGCGATCGCAGTGATCCTGCTGCTCGGTTGGTCGTTCTTCTATTTCAGTGACGACACGCGCGGTTACAAGCCGGTCGACACCTCCGTCGCGGTGGCCCAGATCCACAGCGGCAACGTCAAGAGCGCTCAACTCGACGACCGCGAGCAACAGCTGCGCCTGGTGCTCAAGAACCCGCTCACCAGCGTCGAAGTGGCCGGTCAGTCCGGCAAGGCCGACAAGTCCGGCCGGTCGGAGAAGGTCGACAAACTGATCACCAAGTACCCGACCGGGTATGCGGTTCCGCTCTACACCGCGTTGACCGCCAAAAAAGCCGAGATCAACACCACGGTGAACCAGGGCAGCCTGCTGGGCTCGTTGCTGATCTACATGCTGCCGATGCTGTTGCTGATCGGCCTGTTCGTGATGTTCTCGCGCATGCAGGGCGGCGCCCGGATGGGATTCGGCTTCGGCAAGTCGCGCGCCAAACAGCTGGGCAAGGACATGCCCAAGACCACCTTCGCCGACGTCGCCGGCGCCGACGAGGCGGTCGAGGAGCTCTACGAGATCAAGGACTTCCTGCAGAACCCGGGCCGGTATCAGGCGCTGGGCGCCAAGATCCCCAAGGGTGTGCTGCTCTACGGGCCGCCCGGAACCGGCAAGACGTTGCTGGCCCGCGCGGTCGCCGGTGAGGCCGGTGTGCCGTTCTTCACCATCTCCGGCTCGGACTTCGTGGAGATGTTCGTCGGTGTCGGCGCCTCCCGGGTGCGGGACCTTTTCGAGCAGGCCAAACAGAACAGCCCCTGCATCGTGTTCGTCGACGAGATCGATGCGGTCGGCCGGCAGCGCGGGGCCGGGCTGGGCGGCGGCCACGACGAGCGTGAGCAGACCCTCAACCAGCTGCTGGTGGAGATGGACGGCTTCGGTGAGCGGGCCGGGGTCATCCTGATCGCGGCCACCAACCGGCCCGACATCCTCGACCCCGCCCTGCTGCGGCCCGGGCGTTTCGACCGCCAGATCCCGGTGACCAACCCCGACATCGCGGGGCGGCGTGCGGTGCTGCGGGTGCATGCCAAGGGCAAGCCGATCGCACCAGACGCCGATCTGGACGCCCTGGCCAAGCGCACGGTGGGCATGTCCGGCGCCGATTTGGCCAATGTGATCAACGAGGCGGCACTGCTGACCGCGCGCGAGAACGGCACCGTGATCACCGGCGCCGCTTTGGAAGAGGCGGTGGACCGGGTGATCGGCGGTCCCCGCCGCAAGAGCCGGATCATCAGCGAACACGAAAAGAAGATCACCGCCTACCACGAAGGTGGGCACACCCTGGCGGCCTGGGCGATGCCCGACATCGACCCCGTCTACAAGGTGACCATCCTGGCCCGTGGCCGCACCGGCGGTCACGCGGTGGCGGTGCCCGAAGAGGACAAGGGGCTGCGTACCCGCTCGGAGATGATCGCGCAACTGGTCTTCGCGATGGGCGGGCGCGCCGCCGAGGAACTGGTGTTCCGCGAGCCGACCACCGGCGCGGTCTCCGACATCGAGAAAGCCACCGCGGTCGCACGGGCCATGGTCACCGAGTACGGCATGAGCGCCAAGCTGGGCGCGGTCCGCTACGGCAGCAACCACGGCGACCCCTTCGTCGGCCGGGCCATGGGCACGCAGCCCGACTACTCCCACGAAGTGGCCCGCGACATCGACGACGAGGTGCGCAAGCTGATCGAAGCCGCACACACCGAGGCGTGGGAGATCCTGACCGAGTACCGCGACGTCCTCGACATTCTGGCCGGCGAGCTCTTGGAGAAGGAGACGCTGCACCGCGCCGACTTGGAGAAGATCTTCGGTGACGTCGTCAAGCGGCCCCGGCTGACGGCGTTCGACGACTTCGGTGGGCGTACCCCGTCGGACAAGCCGCCGATCAAGACCCCCGGCGAGCTGGCGATGGAGCGCGGAGAACCGTGGCCGCAGCCCAAGCCCGAACCGGCGTTCAAGGCGGCCATCGCCCAGGCGACGCGGGAGGCGGCGGTCAGGGCGGCCGAGGCCGGCCCCAACGGAAGCAACGGTGTGCCCGCGGGCGGCGACGCCGTGCCGCCGGCCACCCAGCCCGACTACGGCGCCCCGGCGGGCTGGCAGGCACCCGGCTGGCCGCCCGCACAGCAGCAGTCGCAGCCCCCGCAGCAGGGCGGCTACTGGTATCCGCCCCAGCATTGGCCGCAGCAGGGTTACCCGCCCGCTCCGCAGTACCCGCCGTATCAGCAGCACCAGCCGTACCCCGGTGGCGGCCAGCCGCCGCCACCGCCGGTACCGTCCGGTGAGGCCGACGGCGGCGGTCGCAGCGCCGAGAAGAATCGGTCCGAGCAGCCGTCGGGTGACTGAGAAAGCGGGGTCGACGATGTCGTCGGCAATTTTCGATCAGGCGCGCGCGGAGGCTGCCGTACGCGAGCTGCTGTTCGCCGTCGGCGAAGATCCCGACCGGGCGGGCCTGCTCGACACCCCGGCTCGGGTGGCGCGGGCCTATCGGGAGATGTTCGCCGGGCTCTACACCGATCCGGACGAGGTACTGGAGACCACCTTCGACGAGCAGCACGAGGAGCTGGTGATCGTCAAGGAGATCCCGCTCTACTCGACCTGCGAGCACCATCTGGTGGCTTTTCACGGCGTCGCACACGTCGGCTACATCCCGGGCTACGACGGCCGGATCACCGGCCTGTCCAAGCTGGCCCGGGTGGTCGACCTCTACGCCAAGCGGCCCCAGGTGCAGGAGCGGCTGACCGCGCAGGTCGCCGACGCGCTGATGCGCAAGCTCGACCCGCGCGGAGTCATCGTGGTGGTCGAAGCCGAGCACCTGTGTATGGCGATGCGGGGAGTGCGCAAACCCGGTGCGATAACCACCACCTCTGCGGTTCGGGGGCAGTTCAAATCCGACAGCACGTCGCGCGCTGAGGCCCTGGAACTCATCCTGCGCAAGTGAGCCCGACACGCGTCCAGATCGTCGGGGTGGTCAACGTCACCGCCGATTCGTTCTCCGACGGCGGGCGCTACCTCAACCTCGATCGTGCTGTCGAGCACGGCCTGGACCTGGCGGGCCAAGGCGCCGCGATCATCGACGTGGGGGGTGAGTCGACCCGCCCCGGCGCGGTGCGCGTCGATCCGCAGGCAGAGGCGCAGCGCGTCGTTCCGGTCGTGAAACAACTCGCCGACCACGGTATTACCGTCAGCATCGACACCATGAACGCCGCCGTCGCCGAGGCGGCGCTCGACGCCGGTGCCACGATCGTCAACGACGTGTCCGGGGGAGCGGCGGACCCCGACATGGCGCCGCTGGTGGCTTCGTCGGGAGCCCGATGGGTGCTCATGCACTGGCGCCCGGTCGACCCCGAAGACCCGCATCGCGTGCCCTGTTACCGCGACGTCGCCGCCGAGGTGCGCGAGGACCTACTCGCCGCCGTCGCCGCGGCGGTGGCCGCCGGCGTGGACCCGGCACGGCTGATCATCGACCCCGGGCTGGGCTTCGCCAAAACCGCACAACACAATTGGGCGCTGCTGCACCGATTGCCGCAACTGGTCGAACTCGGTATGCCGGTGCTCATCGGGGCGTCCCGCAAGCGGTTTCTCGGTACGCTGCTGTCCGGCGAGGACGGCAAGCCGCGGTCGCCTGACGAACGCGAAACGGCCACGGCGGTGGTCTCGGCCCTGTCCGCCCTACACGGAGCCTGGGGCGTTCGGGTGCACGATGTGCGGGCCTCGGCCGATGCGCTTCGAGTCGTCGAAGCCTGGAGGCAAGGAGGCGGGGCCGGTGACTGATCGGATCGAGTTGCGCGGCTTGACGGTGCGGGGCAACCACGGGGTGTTCGCCCATGAACGGGCCGACGGCCAGGATTTCGTCGTCGACATCACCGTCTGGATGGATCTCACCGTCGCCGCGGCCAGCGACGACCTGTCCGACACTTACGATTACGGTCTGCTGGCGCAGCGCGCGGCGGACATCGTCGCCGGGCCGCCGCGCGATCTGATCGAAACCGTGGCCGCCGAGATCGCCGAGGAGGTGATGGGCGACATGCGGGTGCAAGCCGTGGAGGTGACGCTGCATAAACCGCAGGCGCCCATTCCCCTGACCTTCGCCGACGTGGCGGTGGTGGCACGGCGCTCGCGGGGCGACCGGCGCGGCAGGGTGGTCCCGGCGTGAGCCGCGCGGTGCTGTCCATCGGCTCCAACCTGGGGGACCGACTGACGTGGATGCAGTCGGCGGTCGACGGCCTGGGTAGCGCGGTGCGCGCGGTGTCGGGGGTATATGAGACCGAGGCGTGGGGCGGCGTGCCACAGGGCCCCTTCCTCAACGCGGTGCTCGTCGTCGACGACCCGGCCGCCGACGAGCGGCAGTGGCTGCGCCGGGCGCACGAACTGGAGCAGGGGGCCGAACGCGTGCGGACGCAGCGGTGGGGGCCGCGAACCCTGGATGTCGACGTGATCAGCTGCCGGCGTGCCGACGGCATGCCGGTGCGCTCCGACGACGAGGAGCTGACCCTGCCGCATCCCAGGGCCCACCTGCGCGCCTTCGTCCTGGTGCCCTGGTTGTCGGTGGAACCGGACGCGCGCTTGACCGTGGGAGACCGGTCGCGGGCGGTGCAGGACCTTCTCGATGACCTCGATCCCGCCGAGCGGGACGGGGTGGCGTTGACGGATCTGGTGCTGCACCGCCGGGAGTGGCCGGCGCGCGTCGGGAGCAACTGATGGGGCCGACCCGCACCCGCGACGTGACCGCGGCGGCGGTTGCCGTCGCGATCCTGAGCTATCTGGCGGTCCCGCTGCTGTACCGGTGGTTTCCCCCGATCACGGTGTGGACCGGCATATCGCTGCTGGCGGTCGCGATCGCCGAAGCCGGCTGGGGCCGCTACGTCGGACGCAAGATCGCCGACGGTCAGATCGGTGCCGGGGCGGGGCGGCTGCATCCGCTGGCGGTGGCGCGCACCGTGGTGGTGGCCAAAGCATCGGCGTGGATGGGGTCGCTGGTGCTGGGCTTCTGGTTGGGCGTGCTCGGCTACCTGCTGCCGCGCCGTTCCACCCTGCAGGTCGCCGCCGAGGACACCTCGGGTGCGGTGGTGGCGGCGGTCAGCGCCCTGGCGCTGCTCATCGCGGCGTTGTGGCTGCAGAATTGCTGTAAATCGCCGCACGATCCGGGCTCGCCCACAGAGCTGCCCGGAAATCAACCCGGGTGAGAATCGCCGGTGCGGGGCGACACGCTGATTGACCACGCCCAGGTACAGTCGGGCAATGCGCGCCAGCGACGAAACGGGACGAAGCGACGAGGTGGAGCCGCGCAGATGAATTCGGTCCTGTTCCGCGCCCCGGGTCGGCGTGGAGGCCGCAGGCCGGGCTGGACGTTGATGACGGCGTTGCTGATCCTGGCGATCGCCGCCAGTTCGGCACTGGTGTTCACCAACCGGGTGGAGCTGCTCAAGCTCGCGGTCATCATCGCGCTATGGGCTGCGGTCGCGGCGGCGTTCGTCTCGGTGATCTATCGGCGGCAAAGCGATGTCGACCAGGCCCGCGCCCGCGACCTGAAACTGGTCTATGACCTGCAACTGGATCGGGAGATCTCGGCGCGGCGCGAGTACGAACTCACGGTGGAGTCCCAGCTGCGCCGCGAGCTGGCCTCCGAGCTGCGCGCGCAGGCCGCCGACGAGGTCGCGGCGCTGCGCGCCGAGCTGGCAGCGCTGCGCACCAACCTGGAGATTCTGTTCGACGCAGACCTGAGCCAGCGGCCGGCTCTCGAGCCGGAGCGCACTCCGGTTCGTGCCTACAGCGACTGGGCGCGTTCGGGCGCGGAATCCGCTCCCGGCGGACCCGCGCGCGCCCCGTCGTCGGCCGCCACCGGCTATCCGCCGGATTCGGTCACCGCGACCGCGGAGAATCCGATCATCGACGTACCGGAGGTGCGGATTCCGGCCGCCGGCAGCACCCCGGCCCAGGAATCACCCCAGGTGTCCCCGCAGGCGCCCTCGTACGCCGAGGGCCGCCGTGGCTCGCATCGCCGCAGGGCGGACGAGTCGCCCCGCCGGGCCTCCGAGGACAACGCGCCGCCACCGGCCGCCGAGGGCTGGGCGCAGCCGCCACAGCCCTTCGTCGCTGCCGAAACACGCCGCGAGCCCGAACCACCACCACCACCGCCGCCACCGCCCTGGGTTACGTCCTCGGCGCCCAGCTGGAAACCTGTTGGTGCCGAAGGGGAGTGGCTTCCCCCCGGTGCGCCGGGCAGCAACTGGTCGGCAGATGCGACGGCAGAGTCGCTCCGGCGGCCCGCGCCGGAGCGCAGCGAGGAGAGGCCGAGCAGGCACGGTCGCCACGCCGGCCCAGCCGATTCCGACAGCGGCGCGGAGCCGGCACGCCCTGAGGGGCAGGGGCGCCGGCGGGCGCGCTCGCGCCACGCTGCCGAATCGGACGGCGACCACTTCCGGCTCCCGCCGGTCGAGTCCCCGGCAGGGGCGGCCGTCGGATCGCCGGAGGCCGAACCCGAGGCTGCCCCCCAGGGACGGCACGGCCACGCGGATGAACCCGGTACCGGCGGTCAGTCGGTGGCCGATCTGCTGGCCCGCCTACAGCAGGGGCCCGTCGAGGGCCGTCGGCGCCGCCGCCGCGAAGAGTGACCGGCAGGCACTGCGACCAACGTCACTGTCGAGGCAGCCGCGGATCGGGATAGAATTCCGGCGACCGTCCGGTACCCGCAGAGCGGGACTGGAACGAATATCGAGAGAACCTGTGAGGTCGTCTGCATGGCGCAGTTCGACGGACTGCGGCCCGCCCGGCTCAAGGTCGGCGTCATCTCGGCCGGCCGCGTCGGCACCGCCCTGGGCGTAGCGCTCGAGCGCGCCGAGCACGTCGTGGTCGCGTGCAGCGCCATCTCCGAGGAGTCCCGGCAACGGGCCCGGCGCCGCCTTCCGGACAGCCTGGTGCTGCCGGCTCCCGACGTGGCGGCCGACGCCGAACTGCTCCTGCTCGCCGTACCCGACACCGAACTGGCCGGCATCGTTTCCGGCCTGGCGGCCACCGGCGCGGTGCGGGCGGGAACGATCGTCGTGCACACCTCCGGCGCCACCGGGATCGGGGTGCTTGCGCCGTTGACCGAACAGGGCTGCCTGCCGCTGGCCATCCACCCGGCGATGACCTTCACCGGCTCCGACGAGGACATCGACCGGTTGCCGGAAAGCTGCTTCGGCATCACCGCCGCCGACGAGGTCGGCTTCGCCGTCGCCGAGGCGCTGACCTGTGAGATCGGCGCTGAACCGTTTCGGGTCGACGAAACCGCGCGCACCCTCTACCACGCCGCGTTGTGTCACGGCGGAAACCACGTGGTCACGGTGATCGATGACGCGCTGACGGCGTTGCGGGCGGCGCTGCCCGCGCGGCTGGGCTCCGGCATGGCCGAGGACCCGGACGGCATCGCCGAGCGGGTGCTCGGACCGCTGGTGCGTGCAGCGCTGGCCAACACCCTGCGCGACGGCCGGTCAGCGCTGACCGGGCCGGTGGCCCGTGGCGACTCCAAGACCGTGGCCGGGCATCTGCGGGCGCTGACCGGCGTCGATTCGGACCTGGCCGAGGCCTATCGGACCAACGCGCTACGCACCGCGCACCGGGCCGGTGCACCCGACGACGTACTGGAGGTTCTGGCGCGATGAGCTCCCACCCGCACCGGGGCCCGGGGCCCACCTTCACCGCCGGTGGACTCAACGTCTACGACCGGCCCGACGACGTCGCCCGCGTCAGCCGTGCCCTGCGCGCCACCGGTCGCCGGGTCATGCTGGTGCCGACCATGGGCGCCTTGCACGAGGGCCACCTGTCGTTGGTCGCAGCGGCGCAGCGGGTGCCCGGCTCGGTGGTGGCGGTGTCGATCTTCGTCAATCCGCTGCAGTTCGGGGCCGGTGAAGACCTGGAGGCCTATCCCCGCACCTTGGACCAGGATCTGGCCGCGCTGCGCGACGCGGGCGTCGAACTGGTTTTCACCCCGACCGCCGCCGCGATGTACCCGCACGGTCCGCGCACCGCGGTGAACCCGGGCGCGCTGGGAGCCGAACTCGAAGGCGCCGCACGCCCGACCCACTTCGCCGGCATGCTCACCGTGGTCGCCAAACTGCTTTCGATCGTCAATCCGGACCGGGTGTTCTTGGGGGAGAAGGACTATCAGCAGCTGGTGCTGGTGCGCCAGATGGTCACCGATCTGAACCTGGACGTGACGGTGGTGGGTGTGCCCACCGTGCGCGAAGCCGACGGCCTGGCAATGTCGTCGCGCAACCGCTACCTCGACCCCGCCCAGCGGGAGGCCGCGACCGCCCTGTCGGCCGCCTTGGCCGCCGGTGAGCGCGCGGCAGCCGACGGCGCCCAGGCGGCGCTGGACGCCGCGGCCGCGGTGCTGTCCGCGGTGGAGGGCGTCGACGTCGACTACCTGCAGGTCCGCGGCACCGACCTGGGCCCGGCGCCCGCGCACGGTCCCGGGCGGCTGCTGATCGCCGCCCGAGTCGGCACCACCCGGTTGCTCGACAACGCGGCCATCACCCTCGGATGTCCCATCGACGCAGAGGCGGCGTCGGTCGGTTCGGATGTATTTCCCGTATCAACCCGGAGGAATTGATGTTTCGGACGATGCTCAAGTCGAAGATTCACCGTGCCACGGTCACCCACGCCGATCTGCACTACGTGGGTTCGGTGACCATCGACGCCGACCTGATGGACGCTGCCGACCTGCTTGAAGGCGAACAGGTGACGATCGTCGACATCGACAACGGCGCCCGACTGGTGACCTATGCCATCACCGGCGAGCGGGGCAGCGGCGTGATCGGGATCAACGGTGCGGCCGCGCATCTGGTGCATCCCGGGGACCTGGTGATTCTGATCGCCTACGGCACCATGGAGGACGCCGAGGCGCGCCAGTACCGCCCGCGGATCGTGTTCGTCGACGCCGAGAACAAGCAGGTGGATCTCGGCGACGACCCGGCTTTCGTGCCCGACGACGTCTCCGATCTGCTCTCGCCCCGAAGCGTGCGCTAGCCGTGCTGCTGGCGATCGACGTCCGCAACACCCACACCGTCATCGGCCTCATAACCGGTTCCGGTGAGCACGCAAATGTGGTGCAGCAGTGGCGGATCCGCACCGAGGCGGAGATCACGGCCGACGAGCTGGCGTTGACCCTCGACGGTCTCATCGGCGATGACGGCGAACAGCTCACCGGTGTCGCCGCGCTTTCCACAGTCCCCTCGGTGCTGCACGAGGTGCGACTGATGCTCGACCAATACTGGCCCGCGGTCCCGGCGGTGCTGATCGAGCCCGGTGTGCGCACCGGGATCCCACTGCTGGTGGACAACCCCAAGGAAGTCGGGGCCGACCGTATCGTCAACGCACTGGCCGCCCACCACAAGTTCAAGACGGCGGCCATCGTCGTCGACTTCGGCTCGTCGATCTGCGTCGACGTGGTTTCGGCCAAGGGCGAATTTCTCGGCGGCGCCATCGCGCCGGGCCTGCAGATCTCCTCGGACGCCGCAGCGGCACGATCTGCGGGACTGCGGCGGGTCGAACTCACCCGTCCGCGTTCGGTGATCGGCAAGAACACCGTCGAATGCATGCAGGCCGGGGCGATCTACGGGTTCGCCGGGCTGGTCGACGGGCTGGTCCGCCGCGTACGCGAGGAGGCCGCGAGCGCCGGCGACGACGTGACCGTGGTGGCCACCGGCCACTCCGCGCCGCTGTTGCTCGCCGATCTGGAGACCGTCGACCACCACGACCCCAACCTCACCCTGGACGGGCTGCGGCTGGTGTTCGAACGCAACCGCAACAACCAGCGCGGCAGGCTGCGCCCGGCGCGCTGACGGCCGTCGGCTTTTCGTTCTGGCTGCCCTGTTCCTCTAAGCTGGCGGGTCGTGAGCTCCGCCGACATCTCCCGCCATACGCAGGACGAATCCGACCTCCCCGAGCAGTTCCGGATCCGCCGCGACAAGCGGGCGCGACTGCTGGCCGAAGGCCGCGACCCCTATCCGGTGGAGGTGCAGCGCACCCATACCCTCGCCCAGATCCGGGCCCAGTACCCCGACCTGGTCGCCGACACCACCACCGGCGACGTCGTCGGCATCGCGGGGCGGGTGGTGTTCGCCCGCAACTCGGGCAAGTTGTGCTTCGCGACCCTGCAGGAGGGCGACGGAACCCAGCTGCAGGTGATGATCAGCCTGGCCA
>NZ_JRMK01000002.1:0-83297 GCF_000972925.1 Mycobacterium sp. UM_Kg1
CAGCCCGCCGCTCTAGCGGCCGAGCAGCGCGGCGTCCGGCGCACGAGCCGCCCGCGCCCCGGCTACCGGCGTGGGAGCTGCTCGGGGGGTAGGTTCGCGGTCATGGCACCCACTTTCGCCCAGATCGCCAAGTCCGAGTATCTGCTCCTGACCACCTTCACCAAAGACGGTCGCCCCAAACCGACTCCGGTATGGGCCGCGCCCGACGGCGACCGCCTGTTGGTCATCACCCAGGAATCCTCCTGGAAGGTCAAGCGGATTCGTAACAACCCGCACGTCACTCTGGCGGAATGCGATGTCCGTGGCCGCCCCAAAGGCGAGGCCGTCGAGGCCGTTGCCACTGTCTTGGACAAGTCGCACACCGGTGAGGTCTACGCCGCGATCGGCAAGCGCTACAAGCTCTTCGGCCGGGTGTTCATCTTCTTCAGCAAGTTGCGGGGCGGGATGCGCACCAACGTCGGCCTGGCGCTGACCCCGGCCGACGCCACTGCGTAGCCGGCGATAACCTGCCATATATAGTGGACTATGTTCATCTAAACTGGCTCCGGTGGACCGGACATCGACGGTGAGGACTTCCATGGCCGCCTACACAGGAGAGCATGTTCTGGGCGACATCGTCACCGCCGATCCGTCGACCACCCGCATCCTCAGCCGTTTCGGGATCGACTTCTGCTGTCACGGCCGGCGTCGCCTGGCCGAGGCATGTGCCGCCGACGGAGTCGACGCCGGAGAACTGCTGGCCGCACTCAACGCCGTCGAACCGGGTCGGCCGGCCGACTGGGCCGGCTACGACGATGTGTCGCTGATCGCCCATATCGTCAGCACCCACCACCGGTTCCTGTGGGACGAGTTCCCCCGGCTGACCGAGCTGGTCGACAAGGTGGCGCGGGTGCACGGCCCCCGGCACGGCGAGCTGATCGATGTCCGCGAGGTCTTCCACAGGCTGCGGGACGAGATGGAGCCACACCTGCGCCGCGAGGAGACCCTGCTGTTTCCCCAGATCAGCCTGCACGCCGGGCGTCCGGAGCAGGCCCTGCCGGACGACGTGCGCGCCGAACTGTCCGGCAATCAGGACGAACACGATCGGTGCGGTGAGCTGCTGGCCGAACTGCGGGCGCTCACCGACGGCTACGCGGTCCCGGCGGACGCCTGCGCCAGCTACACCGCGATGCTGGCCGGCCTGGCCGACTTGGAGTCCGACATCCACCTGCACGTGCACAAGGAGAACAACGTGCTGTTCCCGCGGGTGCTGGCCGCGGCCGGCGATCGCGCCTGAGTCATCAGGCCCCGGGCCTCAGGTGCTCGGCGAAGAATGCGAACACCCGGTTCCAGGCATCGGCGGTCGCGGCCTCGTTGTATCCGTACCCGGCGATGCGCAGCAGCGGCTGGGCCGGCAGCCGATTGGCGAAGCTGTGCCCGGCGTCGCGGTACACCTTGATGTCATGGGGGATGTGGTGCTTCTCGACCGCGGCGCGTAACCGGTCGCCGGCGATGCCCACCGCGCCGGAGCACTCCGGCATCGCCAGCAGGTGATCACGGGCGGCCAGGATGTCCTCGAGTGCGCGGCCGCGCTGAGTGAGCAGTTCGCGAAACACCCGGGTGATACAGCGCGCCCGCCCGCCCCGGGAGTACAGGTTGGGCGACAGCGCCAGATAACCCGCGGCGGCGACCCGCCGGGAAACGGCCCGCATGTCTGCGCCGTAGCCGATCGCATCGTGGACGAGCACCACACCGGGCCACGGCCCGGATCCCTCCGGAACATCCAGCAGGGCCTGCACAGGTCCGGCGGGTGCGTCGACATCGATCGTGGTCATCGCATCAGTATTGCCGTCACCGCATGTCCCCGCGGGCGGGTTGGAACCCCCCGGCCGTCTCCGACGTTGGACAGTCATGATGAGCGCTGCGCTGCGGATCTGCGGTCTCTACGTCCTGGTCGAGGTTGCGGTGATCGCCGCGATGATCTGGGCGTTCGGCTTCGGCTGGACGGCATTGCTGCTGGCCGCCACCGGCTTGGCCGGTCTGGTGCTGGCCACCGCGCAGGTCAAGCGCCAGCTCCGCCGGCTGCGCCGGCCCGCCGTCCCGGGTGTGCTCGCCGACAGCGGGCTGGTGACCGCCGGCACCATGCTGGTGCTGGTGCCGGGGCCGGTGACCACGCTGGCCGGCATGCTGCTGCTGGCGCCCCCGACCCGGGCGGCCGCACGCCCGCTGCTGGGCACGGTGGCCGCCACGGCACTGGGCCGGCACGCCCCGCTGGTGGCAGCGGCCACCGTCGGGCGGCAGTGGTACCGCAGCCGGCGCACCGGCGACTACATCGACGGCGAGTACATCGACGCCCAATTCGTCGACGTCACCGACACCGGCCGGCGGGCCCTTCCGGTCGCCTGATCGGTCGGCCACCTCAACCCGTACGTTCTACGACGTGAGCGTTGTGAACGACAGTCCCACCTCCTTGCTGCTCGGCGGGCGGATCCACAGTCCGAGTCACCCGGAGGCCACCGCGATGGCAGTCCGCGGCGAGCTGGTGGTCTGGCTCGGCAGCGACGAGCTCGGCCGGGAACAGTTCCCCCAGGCCGAGGTGGTCGAACTCGACGGTGCATTGGTCACCCCGGCGTTCGTCGACAGCCACGTGCACCTCACCGAGACCGGGCTGTGCCATGTCGGGCTGGATCTTCGGCCGGCCACCTCCGCACAGCACTGCCTGCAGCTGATCGCCGACTACGTCGCCGCCCACCCCGGGGAGCCGATCCGCGGACACGGCTGGGACGAATCCGGCTGGCCGGACGCCCGGGTCCCCGACACCGCCGCCATCGACGCTGCGGTGGGGGACCAGCCGGCCTACCTCTCGCGCGCCGACGTCCACTCGGCGCTGGCGTCCACCGCGCTGCGCAACCTGGTGCCGCCGAGCACGGCAGACCCGGCTGCGCCGCTGACCGGCGATGCCCACCACCTGGTCCGGGCCGCGGCGGGACGGTTGCTCACCGCCGCGCAACGCGCCGAAGCCCGGACGGCGGCGCTGGCTGCGGCCGCCGCGGCCGGGATCGTCGCGGTTCACGAGTGCGCCGGCCCGGACATCGGCGGCGCCGACGACTGGCGCGAGTTGCGGGCCGTGCGCGATGGCAGCGGTGTCGAAGTCATCGGCTACTGGGGCGAAGCGGTCGCCAGCGCCGATCGGGCGCGCGAGCTGATCGCCGACACCGGCGCTCGCGGGCTCGGCGGCGATCTCTTCGTCGACGGAGCCCTGGGGTCGCGCACCGCCTGGCTGCATGAGCCCTACGCCGATGCCCCCGGCTGCACCGGGGTGCACCATCTGGACGGCGACGCGGTCACCGCACACCTGCGGGCCTGTACCGAAGCCGGCGTCACCGCCGGGTTCCACGTCATCGGCGACGCCGCGGTGTCCTCGGTGGTGGCCGCGCTGGAGCAGGTGGTGGACCAGTACGGGGTGGCTGCGGTCGCCCGCTGCGGGCATCGGCTGGAGCACCTGGAGATGGTCAACGCCGAGCAGGCCGCCAAGCTGGGCGCCTGGGGCGTGATCGCAAGTATGCAACCGGCTTTCGACGCACGCTGGGGCGGCGCGGACGGCATGTACGCCCAGCGCCTGGGCGCCGAGCGAGCCGCCGGGCTGAACCCGTTCGCGCTGTTAGCATCCCAAGGCGTGCCCCTCGCGTTCGGTTCCGACAGCCCGGTCACCGGCCTGGATCCCTGGGCCGCGGTACGCGCGGCTGCGCACCATCGCACGCCCGGCAGCGCGATATCGATGCGGGCGGCGTTCGCCGCCTCGACCCGCGGCGGCTGGCGCGCCGCCGGTGTCAACGACGGCATCACCGGCACCCTGGTGCCCGGAGCGCCGGCGTCCTACGCGGTCTGGGAGACGGGGCCGCTGGCCGTGCAGGCGCCCCGCGACACCGTCCAGCGATGGTCGACCGATCCCCGCGCGCGGGTGCCCGCGCTGCCGGTGCTCGACGCCGGCGCCGGCCCGCGATGCCGTCGCACGGTTCACCGCGGGGTGGTGCTGTATGGCTGAGAACGACGAACCGGGCGTGTCGGCTCCCACCGCCGGTCCCGCCCGGACCGGACCGAACCGGGCCGAACGGCTGGCCCTCGCCGCCGCGGACCGCTGGGCGCAGCTGGCCGCCGCGGTGGGCGCCGGCATGCTGCTGCGCTCCAGCTTTCCGCCGCTGAACTGGTGGTGGGCCGCGATCCTGGCCTTCGCCGCGCTGAGCTGGGTGCTGATCCGCCGGGAGACCACCGTCGCCGGCGGCTTCGGCTACGGCCTGCTGTGCGGCTTGGCCCTGTATCTGCCGCTGCTTCCCTGGGTGGGTGGTCTGGTCGGCTCGCTGCCGTGGCTGGTGCTGGCACTGACGTGTGCACTGTTTCCCGCGCTGTTCGGTGCGGCGGCCGTCGTGGTGCGCTCCCTGCCCGGTTGGCCGATCTGGTTCGCGCTGCTGTGGGCCGCACAGGAGTGGGCGAAGTCGGTCTTCCCGTTCGGCGGATTCCCTTGGGGCGGAGTCGGATACAGCCAGACCTCCGGACCCTTGCTGCCCCTGGTCTCCCTCGGCGGGGTGCCCCTGCTGTCGACCGGCGTGGCGCTGCTCGGATGCGCCGGCACCGCCCTGACCGCCGAGATCGTGCGGTGGGTGCGCAATCCACCGGCGCCCGGTCGCGACCAGCGCCCACCGGCGGTTCTGGTACCCGGCCTGTGTATCTGTCTGGTGATGCTGACCGCTGTCGTGGTGTGGCCCGGGGTTCGGCGTTCCGGTGCCGGGGCCGGAGACGACCCGGCGATCACGGTGGCCGTCGTGCAGGGCAACGTGCCCAGACTCGGGCTGGACTTCAACGCCCAGCGCCGCGAGGTGCTGGACTACCACGTCCGCGAAACCCTGCGGCTGGCCGACGATGTCGCGGCGGGACGCGCACGGCAGCCATTGTTCGTCGTCTGGCCGGAGAACGCCTCCGACATCGATCCGGTGACCAACAGCGACGCCGCCCAGCAGATCACCGCCGCCGCGCAGGCGATCGACGCCCCCATCCTGGTGGGCACCGTGCGCGCCGCTGACGGCTGGAGCCCGCAGAACCCGGTGGCGTCGAATTCGGTGCTGGTGTGGGATCCGCGTACCGGCCCGGGGGAGAGCCACGACAAGCGGATCGTCCAGCCGTTCGGGGAGTACCTGCCGTGGCGCGGGTTCTTCCGCCACCTGTCCGGCTACGCGGACCGGGCCGGGTATTTCGTTCCCGGCCGCGGTGACGGGGTGGTGCATGTTGCCGGTGTCCCGGTCGGGGTCGCCACCTGTTGGGAGGTGATCTTCGATCGCGCGCCGCGTCAGTCGGTGCTCGCCGGCGCCCAGATGCTGGCCGTGCCCACCAACAACGCCACCTTCGACGAGACGATGAGCGAACAACAACTGGCGTTCGCCCGGGTGCGTGCGGTCGAGCACAACCGCTACGTGGTAGTCGCCGGCACCACGGGGATCAGCGCGGTGATCGCTCCCGACGGCCGGGAGCTGGCGCGCACCGCCTTCTTCGAGCCCGCCTATCTCGACGGCCACCTGCGACTCAAGACCGCGTTGACGCCCGCGACCCGGTGGGGGCCGGTGCTGCAGTGGGTGCTGGTTGGAGCGGCCGTTGCTGCCCTGCTGGCCGGCATACGGCAAAATGGAAACTTCATGCGCGATCGGTTTGCCCGACGCCGTTTCAAGCGGGGCCGCACCGGCGCCGATGCGAAAGAAGGGGAGGAGCGGCGCCGATGAACGAGCGTCCCAGCCTGCACACGTTGGTGGTCATCCCCACCTATAACGAGTTGGAGAATCTGCCGATCATCCTCGATCGGCTACAGCAGGCGCGCCCCGATGTGCACATCCTGATCGTCGACGACGGCAGTCCGGACGGTACCGGGAAGCTGGCCGATGAGCGGGCTGCCGCCGATCCCGCCCGCATCCACGTGATGCACCGCAGCTCCAAGGCGGGACTGGGCGCGGCCTACCTCGCCGGGTTCGCCTGGGCGCTCGAGCGCAACTACGAGGTGGTGGTCGAGATGGACGCCGACGGCAGCCATGCGCCCGAACAGCTCTACCGGTTGCTCGACGCCATCGACTCCGGCGCTGATTTGGCAATCGGCTCGCGCTACGTCGACGGTGGCGCGGTGCGCAACTGGCCGGTGCGCCGGCTGGTGCTGTCCAAGACCGCCAACACCTATGCGCGTCTGCTGCTCGGTGTGGGGATCCACGACATCACCGCCGGATACCGGGCGTATCGCCGGTCGGTTTTGGAGAAGATCGGTCTGGACGCGGTCGAGTCCAAGGGGTACTGCTTCCAGGTGGACCTCACCTGGCGGGCCGTCAACAACGGGTTCACCATCACCGAGGTGCCGATCACGTTCACCGAGCGGGAGCTCGGCGTGTCGAAGATGAGCGGCTCGAACATCCGCGAAGCGATGGTCAAGGTGGCCCAGTGGGGGATCGGCGGCCGGCTGAACCGGCTGCGGGGCGCCCGAGGCTAGATCGCCGCGGCAGCCGGGGCTGCCGCGGCGGTCCGGGGCGGACTCAGCCGCGCCGCTTCGTCTTGATCAGCTCGAGGCGCTCCTTGAGCAGCTCTTCGAGCTCTTCGACGGAGCGGCGCTCCAGCAGCATGTCCCAGTGGGTGCGCGGCGGCTTGACCTTCTTCGGCTCGGGCACATCGCCCTCGAGCAGCGTGCCTTCCAGTCCGTTGCGGCACATCCAGGTACCGGGGATCTCCGCGTCGTCGGCGAAGGGAACCTCGAACTCCTCACCGTTGTCGGTGCGGTAGCGCGCCATGCGACGCGGCGCCAGGTCGTGGTTGCGGTCGGTCTCGTAGCTCACGGCTCCCAGCCGACTGCCCCGCAGAACACGATCAGCCATGACCCACTCTCCTTAAAACCTGTTCAGTGAAATATGCCTCAGGATTGCCAACGCGAGCGGACCCTGCGAAGTTCCCGGCGCACGTGGCGAGACCTCTCATGATACCGGGGGGATCGCCGCCGGCGGACTAAGGTGTTCAACCGTGCCTCGCAGTCCCCGCACCCAGCCGTGCCGATGGTGCGGTCGTGACGTGGGCGACGCGGGGATCGGGCGCCGTCGCCAATACTGCCGGCAGTCCTGCCGGCAGCGCGCTTACGAACAGCGCGCCTTGATCGCCAGCGGCAAGACCACCGCGCTGGCACCCGATTCGGTGGTGCTCTCCGCCGACGAGGCGACGGCCCTGTCCGACCGGATCTACCAGGTCCGGTGCGCCGCTGAGGACATCGCGACCGCCCTGCGTGAAGACGCGCCCCGCGAGGAGCTGACCCAGCTGTGCGACACGCTGCTGCAGGCGGTCGACTCAGCGGACCGCTGGCGCTGATCCTCAGCTGGCGCAGCTGAACAGCTTGCCGGCGTCGGCCGGCGGCGGCACCGACTGCAGGCAGCCGAACGTGGTGATGCCCTCCGGGCTGATCAGTGCCGCCGCGCGGTGCGCATAGTTGACGCAGAACAGCCCGACCCGGTCGGCCCGGCAACGATAGTCGGCGAAGGACAGCGACGAGCCGTCGGGCAGCACGGCGCCGTTCCCGTGCACGAACCGCCCCGGGTCGCCGTGGGCGGATCCGACACGCAGCGTGTTGCCGCCGAAATCGACCCAGCCGCCCTTCCACTCGCCGTAGACGTCGTCGGGCTGCGGAGTCGGTGTCACCAGGTCCACCACACAGGACAACGCGCTGTCGGCGGAACTGGAATCGGTCATGCAGATGGTGTCGCGCCGCGGCGCGGCCGGCACCGTGAACGCGACATCGTCGATGAGGTCGGTCACCTCGCCGTCGCGGATCGCGGTGTGAAAACTCGCGGCGTCGACCGGACGGGCGGTTTCGATCCAGGTGATCACATCCGAGATCGACGCGCCGGCCGCCGGCGGGCCCACCGGCTTGGCCGAAGTCGTCGGCGCAGCAGCCGAAGACTTTGTGCTGGATGGTGCCGGCGCAGTCGACGTCGGCTCCGGATCGTGCACGGTGGCCCCCGAACATCCGGCGGTCAACAGCAGTACGGCGATCAGCCCGCTACGACGCATGCCGTTAGGCTAACCGGCCCTGCTCAAGCGGCGGTCCAGCCGCGCCTCTCCTTCGTCGAGGTTCGCTAACCGGCCCTGCTCAAGCGGCGGTCCAGCCGCGCCTCTCCTTCGTCGAGGTTCGCTAACCGCCGCCGCGTTCGCTACCGTTCGCCTCATGCATAACCACCCTGTGCAGGCCGCCATCGCCACCGGAGTGGTGGAGGGTTTCGCCCGCGACGGAGTGCGCAGATGGCGGTCCATCCCTTATGCCCGCCCGCCGGTCGGTCCGCTGCGATTCCGGGCGCCGCAACCGGCCGAGCCGTGGTCGGGGGTTCGCCATTGTCACGGATTCACCTACTGCGCGCCGCAGCGCCGGTTGTACACCGCGCTGGGGCCCGGCCGTTTCCAGCCGACCAGTGAGGACTGCCTGACGCTCAACGTGGTGGCGCCGGAGGACGGCGGCGACGGTCCGTTGCCGGTGATGTTCTTCATCCACGGTGGCGGCTACATCCTGGGCAGTTCGGCCACCCCGATCTATGACGGGGCGGCGCTGGCCCGGCGCGGCTGCGTCTACGTCTCGGCCAACTACCGCCTGGGTGCGCTGGGCTGCCTGGACCTGTCGTCGCTGTCGACCCCCGAGGTCACGGTGGACAGCAACCTCTACCTGCGTGACCTGGTGCTGGCGCTGCGCTGGGTCCGGGAGAACATCGCGGCGTTCGGGGGCGACCCCGACAACGTCACCATCTTCGGGGAGAGCGCGGGCGCACACGCCGTCGCCACTTTGCTGGCGGTTCCCTCGGCGCAGGGCCTGTTCGCCCGGGCCATCGCCGAAAGCCCGGCTGCGGGTCTGGTGCGCAACACCGAGATCGCCGCGGCGTTCGCCGAGCGATTCGCCGCGCTGTTGGGAGTCCGCCCGGGCGACGCCGCCCAGGCCCTGCTGCGGGTGTCGCCGGCTGAGCTGCTGGATGCCCAGGACCGGCTGATCGACGACGGCAACCGCGACATGCTGGGCGCGTTCCCCATCGGTCCGGTCTGTGGCGACGACGTGTTGCCGGTGGAACCGGTGGAGGCGATGCGGCAGGGGTCGGCGCACCGGGTTCCGCTCATCGTCGGCAGCAACGCCGAGGAAGGACGCCTGTTCACCCGTTTCCTGAAAATGCTGCCGGTCGACGAACCGACGGTCGAAGCGGTGCTGGCCGGGGCGGATACGACGGTGCGCGAACGCATCATCGCCGCCTACCCGGACTACCCGAAGCGGTCCGCGTGCGTGCGGCTCGGCGGCGATTTCGCGTTCAACGCTGCGGTGTGGCAGATCGCCGAGGCCCACGGTGCTCATGCCCCCACCTACGTCTACCGCTACGACTACGCGCCGCGGATGCTGCGCTGGTCGGGTATGGGCGCCACGCACGCAACCGAGTTGTTCGCGGTGTTCGACATCTACCGCAGCGGAGGGTTCGGCCGGCTACTGACCGCCGGCGCGGACCGGCGCACCGCGGTTCAGGTCAGCAAGCAGGTGCAGCGCCGCTGGGGCGCGTTCAGCCGGGCGGGGGTGCCCGGCGAGAACTGGCCGGCCTACTCCGCCGACGAGCGCGCCGTCATGGTGTTCGACCGCAGAACCCGGGTGGAATACGACCCGGCCCCGGAGCGCCGGATGGCGTGGCAGGGCTTCACCCTCGCCCACTGAGCATCCGGGGAGGAAGTTCAGTCCCGGGTGACCCGGGTGCCGCCGGCCAGCTCGTCGTGCTTGCCCTGCTTGGTCGGACTGCCGCTGATGGTCACCGCGATCACGACGTAGGCGATGAATGCCAGCAGCGGACCGACGTAGGGGACGACGGCCAGCAACGTGAACGAGTTGCGCAGAGCCGACTGGGCAGCCGTCGGTTTTGACACGCCGTCCGGCCCGCGTACGTGCAGACCCAGCAGCCGCTTGGCCGGGGTGGCCCCCTGGGTGACCTCGAACAGCACGAAATAGCCGAACGTCAGCGCCCCGGAGAACAGGCCGGTCACCAGGAACGGGTAATCGTCGGAGAAGACGAACACCGACAGGAAGAACGACACGACGCCCACCAGCATCCCGTCGAGGACGCGGGCCCAGAACCGTCTGAGCAGGCCGCCCGGCCGCTGCGCCGGAGCGGGCGGGGGTCCCCAGGCCTGCGGCGGCGGGTAACCGCCGGGCTGGCCGTAGCCGGGGCCATAACCGGGCCCCTGCGGCCCGTAACCCGGGCCGTTGGAGCCGTAACCAGGTCCGTTCGGGCCGTAACCGGGACCGTTCGGGCCGAAATCGCCGGTTGTCATCAGATCCGCTCCTGACCACGTTGGTGTTCGCCAATGTACCGTGACGCGCACAGGCTCGATCGGTTTCTGCGGAGGGCGAAACGGTGGTGTACCGGATCGCGGTGGTTCTCATCGTCGCAGCGCATCTCATCTTCGTCGGCTACGTCGTGGTCGGCGGTTTCCTCGCCCTGCGCGCACCCCGCACCCTGTGGCTGCACGGTGTGGCGGTCACGTGGGCGGCGCTGATCGTGGCCGACACTCCCGCCGGTGTGGAATGCCCGCTGACCTGGCTGGAGCGCCGTGCTCGCGCCGCCGCCGGCATGTCGGCGCTGCCGCCGGACGGCTTCATCGCCCACTACCTGACCGGCGTGCTCTACCCGCCGGGCTGGGCCACCGGAATCGACGTCGCGGTGCTCGGCGCCGTCGCGGGCTCCTGGGTGCTGTGCGGACGAGAGCTGCTGCGCCGCCGGCGATACTGTGGACGCATGCGGGCGTTGGTGATCGTCGACGTGCAGAACGATTTCTGCCCCGGCGGGGCACTGCCGGTGGCCGGAGCCGACGCGGTGGCCGACGCCATCAGCCGCTACCTGCAGAGCCCGAGCGGCCGGACCCGTTACGCCCACGTAGTGGCCACCCAGGACTGGCACATCGATCCGGGGCCGCACTTCTCCGGGAATCCCGACTACCAGAACTCCTGGCCACCGCACTGCGTCGCGGGAAGTCCCGGCGCAGCTCTGCACCCCGCCCTGAGCGCCGCCGGTGTCGAGGCGGTGTTCCAAAAGGGTTCCTACAGTGCGGGTTACAGCGGCTTCGAGGGGGTCGACGTGCACGGCTGTTCGTTGGGCGACTGGTTGCGTGAACACGATGTGGACAGTGTCGAGCTGGTCGGCGTCGCCACCGATCACTGCGTGCGCCGCACCGCCGAAGATGCGGTCGGCGAGGGCTTTGCCACCGCGGTGCTGCCGCACCTGACCGCCGGGGTGAACCCCGATTCGACGGCCGCCGCCCTGACGGCGATGCGCAGCGCCGGTGTCGCTGTGCTGGAGGCGGCCTGATGACCGGCGCCACGGCCGCGGAGCTGCTCGCGGCGGTCGAACAGTCACCGGCCGCGGCGGCCGCGCACGATCGGGCCGGCTGGACCGGGCTGTTCAGCGACGAAGGCCGGGTGGAGGATCCGGTGGGTTCGCGCCCGCATATCGGCGCCGAGCAGATCGGGCGGT
Organism: Mycobacterium sp. UM_Kg1; assembly: GCF_000972925.1. Lineage (NCBI taxonomy): Bacteria > Bacillati > Actinomycetota > Actinomycetes > Mycobacteriales > Mycobacteriaceae > Mycobacterium > Mycobacterium sp. UM_Kg1. The sequence continues at coordinate 11,529 of NZ_JRMK01000002.1, forward strand.
TCTACGACACCTTCATCGGACCGCGCGACATCACGTTTCACCGTGACCTCGACATCGTGCGCGAAAACACCGTCATCCGCGACCTGCAACTGGAGGTTGCGATGGGACCAGCGGTCACCATGCACATTCCGGCGATCCTGCGCTATGACCTGAAAGAGTCTGCGGGGCAATGGAAGTTGTTGAGCCTGCAGGCCTTCTGGGAGCTTCCGGCCATGGTGCGCCAGTTTCTCGGCACCGGCGTCGCGGCCGTGCCCGCCGGCCTCGGGCTGACCAGAGCGTTGCTGCGCAATCAGGGACTGTCCGGTGCGGCAGGTTTCGCCGGCGGGTTCCGCCGGCCGGCCGGCGCGGCCAAGGACACGGTGCGGGCGTTCCTCGACGCGCTCGCCGTCGGCGACCTCGCCACCGCCAGAACGCTGCTGGCGCCGGCCGCCGACGTCACGTGCGGCGATGACGCCGCCGTCGAGCTCTCCGAGCTCGCGACGCTGCAGGCCGGCGCGCGCCCGGCCAAGATGCTGGCCGCCGGTGGCACGGTCGCGGTGTCGACCAGTTCGGCGCAGCGGCGCGCCGTGCTGTTCTTCGGCGTGGCGGGCCGGGCCGGGCCCATCACGGCGGTCCGCTGTTACGCAGCATCCTGAGCTGGTCTGGCGGCGGCGATAAACTCGGTACGTGCCGAGCTTTCGTATCGCCGAAGTCGCGGAGCTGCTCGGTGTCAGCGACGACACCGTCCGCCGGTGGGTGGATTCCGGCCGCCTGCCGCTGACGGCAGGCAGCGGGCCCCGCACGGTCGACGGGGCGGAGCTGGCCCGGTTCGCCCAGGAGCGCGCCGCGGCCCAAGGGGTCTCACGCAGTCCGGTGGTGGGCCAGTCGGCGCGCAACCGGATGGCCGGGCTGGTCACCAAGGTCACCCGTGACACGGTGATGGCGCAGGTCGAGGTTCAGGTCGGACCGTTCCGGCTGGTCTCCCTGGTCAGCAGGGAAGCCGCCGACGAACTGCAGCTGGAACCGGGCAGCCTGGTGGTGGCCTCGGTCAAGGCCACCGATGTCGTCGTCGAACTGCCACGGCGGGCCGGTTCGGCCGTCGCCAACGAGATCGGCTGACTCACGCCAGCAGCACCGCCAGCGAGGCCGCCGACGCCAGCAGATACGCGGCCGGAAACCCGATATTGTGCAGCACCCCGGTCCGGATGTGGGTAGCGACGGCCCCGATGAAGAAGGCCACCAGCCCGGCCGCTGCGGCGACACCGACCAGCCGAACGCCCGCCAGGCCGATGAGCAGACCGACGCCCCCGGCCAGTTTCAGCCCGCCCAACACCGGAATCCACGTCCGCGGTACGCCGACCTCGGCCGAGTTGGCCAGGACGAACTGCGCGGGGACGAAGTCCGCGACGGCGACGGCAATGGTGATCGCCGCGGTGACCACGATTGTCACCACGCTCACGGTCGGTACGCTCATAATGTTGCTCTTTCTTGTCGTCGATGGATGTGGCTCTATCCCTGTGACGACTCCCGGAAGGGAAAGGTGACCCATGGGCAACACCGACGGTTTGGCCCGACGGTTCGAAGACAACCGCCACCGCCTGCACTCGGTGGCTTTTCATGTGCTCGGCTCGGCCGCCGACGCCGAGGACGCCGTCCAAGCGGCCTGGCTCAAGGCCAGCCGTGCCGACCATGCGGCGGTGGACAATCTGGCGGCGTGGCTGACCACCATCACCGCCCGCGTCTCCGTCGATGCGTTGCGCGCCCGCGCGCGCCGCATTGAGCAACCCCTGCCGGACCCATCCGAGCCGGACGGCAGCACCGCTTTTGCCGTGCCCGCCGCCGACGAGGAGGTGTTGCGCGGCGAGGCGGTCAGCCGGGCCCTGCTGGTGGTGCTGGACCGCTTGTCGCCGGCCCAGCGGGTGGCCTTCGTGCTGCACGATGTGTTCGACGTGCCCTTCGAACACATCGGTGAGGTGCTGGAGCGCTCACCGGAGGCGGCCAAGAAACTGGCCAGCCGTGCCCGGGCCCGCCTGCGCGACGCCTCGGGCGAGCCACCACGACGCCGCGCCGAACACCTGCGGGTGGTGAGCGCATTCCTGGCCGCCTCGCGCGGGGGCGACATCCCGGCGCTGCTGGAGATGCTGGCGCCCGACGTCGTGCGGCGTGTCGACCCGGTGCTGGTGCCGGCCGGGGTGCCCACGCAGATGCGCGGCGCCGCCGACGTCGCACAGGAGACCCGAAGCTTCACCGGCCGCGCAGAGGCCGGCGCGGTGCTGATCGTCGACGGCGCACCGGGCATCGCCATCGCCCCGGGCGGTCGCCTGTTCGCCCTGCTGCGCCTCGGCATCGGCGACGACGGCCGGATTCACACCATCGACATCACCGGCGATCCGCAGCGGCTGCGCAGCGCGACGCTGCACCTGCCGCCGGCTGAGCTGCTGCCAGAACACGAGACAACCGCTCGCCGCGGCCCGGTTCTGCTTTGATGGGTCACGCGAAACCGATGTGTGAGGGGGACAGCCCGTGCCAGATCAGACCGCTGCTGCCGAGGAGACGACGGCGGAGGCGCAACCGCCGGCGGTGACGGCACGCGGCATCACGATGACCGGACCGTGGGGGCGGGTCTTCGGGCCACTGGACCTCAACATCCCGGCCGGCGGGGTCAGCCTGCTGATCGGTCCGCCCGGGTCGGGGCGCACCGCGCTGCTGATGAACCTCGCCGGCCGGATGAAGCCCTCCGCGGGCACGCTCACGGTGTTCGGCCAGAGCAGAGCGCGCAACATCTTCGATCTGGCCGCGCTGGCCGGGATAGCGGAGCTCGATGAGATCTTCGAGTCGGTGACGGTCGGGGATCTGATCACCGAGAAGATCCGCTGGGACGCGCCGTGGTACCGCCTGGTGCGCCGGGCCGGTGATGCCGAGCGCGATGCGATCTGCGCCCCGGTCTTCGGCGATGTGCCGATGCCGCAACTGCACGACTACGTCGAGCACCTCGACGAACTGACCGGCCTGCTGCTGCGTATCGCGCTGGCCAACACCAAGCGCCCACCGCTGCTGGTGGTGGGCAGCATCGACGAAGTCACCAACGACCGTGACCGCGCCACCCTGGTCCAGCGGTTGGTGGTCCTGGGCGGGCAGCAGACCGTGATCACCGCCTCGGCAAACGTGCTCGGCGAGGAATCCGGGGTCACCACACAGATCGTCGTCGATGCCCTCGAGCGCGCCGATCTCACCCACGGCCGACACGAGAAGGGGAACCGCTGAGCATGCTCGCCGGAATGTCGCTGGGAACCGACCTCAAACGCTATTCGCGGGGCACCATGCCGCGGCTGGCGTTGATCACCATCATCGTGCTGCCCCTGCTGTACGGGGCGATGTATCTGTGGGCGTTCTGGAATCCGTTCGCCGCCATCGACAAGATCCCGGTTGCCCTGGTCAACGAAGACACCGGCGCGCAGGTCTCCGACCAGCCCGTGCACGCCGGGGACGAGGTGACTCGCGCCCTGGTCGACTCCGGCCAGCTGGATCTGCACCAGGTTTCGCAGAGCGAGGCCGTCAAGGGGGTGTCCGACGGCACTTACTACTTCTCGATCACCCTGCCGGCCGATTTCAGCGCCGCCGTGGTGTCCCCGGCGGGACCGCATCCGCAGAAGGCCCAGATTCAGTTCCGGTTCAACGACGCGAACAACTATCTGGCCTCGGTCATGGGACAGAACGCCGCCCGCGAGGTACTCAACGAAGTGAGCGCCAAAGTAGGCCAGCAGGTGATCGGTACCGCCTTGACCCAGGTGACCGACGAGGTCCGCCAGGCTGCCGACGGCGCGGGGCAACTCGCTGAGGGCTCAAGTGCTTTGGCCGCCAACCTGGGCACGGCGCGGGACGGTTCCGCGGCGCTCGCCGACGGAATCCGCCAGCTGGCCACCGGCGTGCACCAGGCCACCGACCCGCTGCTCAAGGTGACCGAGGACCTGGCCGCCAAGGGGTTCGACCCCAATGCCGCCGGTGCCGCAGCCGCCGGCCTCGGTGCCGACCTCACGACGCTGACCGACCGGATCGCTTCGCTCAACGTCAACTACCAGCAGGCCGCCGGCATCGTGGACCAGGTGGTCGACAGCCTGCGCGCCAACCCCGACCCCGCGGTCCAGGCGCTGGCCGACACCCTGGCCGGCGCCCGACGGCTCCTCGACGTCGCGGGCATCGACCCGGCCACCGACGAGGGACTGGCGCACCTGCGCGCCAACACCCAACAGCTGCAGAACGATCTCGCCGACCCCGGCAGCGGCCTGCGCACGTTCATGACGCACGCCCTCGACGGCGGCCTGCAGGCCGACCTGGTCGCGCTGCGCGACGGGGCCACCGCGCTGCAAGCCGGGGCGAATCAGCTCAGCGACGGGCTGGTCCAGCTGACCGACGGCAGCAATCAGCTCAAGGACGGTGCCGCACAGCTGGCCGCGGGACTGGGCGAAGCCGATCAGCGGGCCTCGACGATCACCGACCAGCAGCGCGTCCAGGTGGCCCAGATCCTGGCCAGTCCGGTGGGGGTGGATATGGACTTCACCCATCACGCCGCCACGTTCGGCACCGGATTCGCCCCGTTCTTTCTGCCGCTGGCGCTGTTCATCGGAGCACTCATCGTTTGGATGCTGTTGACGCCGTTGCAGACTCGCGCCATCGTCAGCGGCCTCGGTGCGTTGCGGGTGGTGCTGGCCTCGTACTGGCCGGCCCTGCTACTGGGCCTGTGCCAGGTGCTGCTGATGTATACCGTGGTGCACTTCGGGGTGGGGTTGCAAGCCCGGCACGCGGCCGGCATGGTGGCCTTCCTGGCGTTGATCGCGGCAGCATTCCTGGCCATGATCCAGGCGTTCAACGCGCTGCTGGGGGTGGCCGTCGGCCGGGTCTTCACGTTGGCCTTCCTGATGTTCCAGCTGGTGTCGTCCGGCGGGGTCTATCCCGTGGAGACCACCGCGAAGCCCTTCCAGATCCTGCACCCCTACGACCCGATGACCTATGCGGTCAACGGGTTGCGCCAGCTGACCGTCGGCGGCGTCGACGAGCGGTTGTGGATGTCGGTGGCCGTGCTGGCGGGAATCCTGGTGCTCTCACTGCTGGCCAGCTCCTGGGCTGCCCGACGCGACCGCCAGTACACCCTCGAGCGCCTCTACCCCCCGATCGAAGTGTGACTGCGGCGCCGGCGACACCTTCGGGCGGGCGGGTCCTGCCTCGGCGCACCGTGCTCCGGGGCGCCGGGGCGCTCGGGGCGGCCGCGCTGGTCCCGTGGACGCCGGCCTGCGGCACCGGCGAGGACGCTCTGACGTTCTACTTCGCGGCCAACCCCGAAGAGGCCGACGCCCGGATGCGCATCGTGGCCGCCTTCGAACGCGAGCACCCCGAGATTCGGGTCCGCACGATATTGGCCGGCGGCGATCCGACGCAGCAGATCTCGACGTTCTGCGCCGGCGGCAAATGCCCGGATGTGCTGATGGCGTGGGAGTTCAACTTCGCCGGGTTTGCCGACCGCGGGGTGCTGTTGGACCTCAACAGCCTGCTGGAACGGGATCGGCGGTTCGCGGCGGCGTTGCACGCCGACAGTCACCCGGCGCTGTATGAGACGTTCGGCTTCCAAGGCGGCCAGTACGCGTTTCCAGAACAGTGGTCGGGTGCGTTCTTGTTCTACAACACCCGGATCTTCGCCGAAGCCGGTGTGCCACCGCCGCCGGGCCGCTGGGACCAGCCCTGGAGCTTCGACGAATTCCTCGCTGCCGCAACCGCACTGACACGGCGTTCCGGAAACGGACGGGTCACCCAGTGGGGCTTCGTCGACACCTGGTCCGCGCCCTACACCGCGGCGCTGTTCGGCATGAACAACGGCACCCCGTGGGCGGTGCCGCGGGTCAACCCGACCCACCTCAACTTCGACGACGACGACTTTCTGGCCGGCGTCCAGTTCTACGCCGACCTGGCCAACGTGCATCGGGTGGCGCCGGCCGCCGCCGACACCCAGTCGATCTCCACGATGGGCCTGTTCACCGCCGGCAAGGCTGCGATGGCCCTCGGCGGGCACTGGCGCTATCAGACGTTCATCCACGCCGAGGGCCTGGATTTCGATGTGGCGGTGCTGCCGACGGGGCCCGGCGCCGCAGCCAGGGGCAGGGCGGCGCGATCCGCCATCGGCAGCACCGGTCTGGCCATTGCCGCCGGCAGTCGCCGCCGCGAACAGGCCTGGGAGTTCCTCAAATTTGCGACGGGGCCGGCGGGACAGTCGCTGATCGCCGAATCCGGACTGTTCGTGCCGGTGTTGCGTTCGGGGATCGGCTCACCGGGCTTTACCGCCGCCCACGCCGGAATCGCCAACCTTGCCGTGCTGACCGGCGGGCCGGCGCATTCCGAGGGGTTGCCCATCACCCCGGACTGGCAGAAGATCCACGCCCTGATGGACCGCGCCATCGGTCCGGTCCTGCGCGGCTCACGGCCCGCGTCGAGTCTCAGGCAAGGCCTGACCCCGCAGATCGACAAAGTCCTGGCCGCCCCATGAACCCGACCCGCAGCCGGTCTCGCGCAGGACGCTGGTTCATCGCCCCGAACCTGCTTGCCGTCGCGGTGTTCATGGCCTTCCCGCTGGGCTTCTCGCTCTATATGAGCTTCCAGCACTGGGACCTGTTCACGCCGCCGCAGTTCGTCGGCGCCGCCAACTACCGTGAGGTGTTCGCCGGCGATCCGTTGTTCGCCATCGCGGTGCGCAACACGACGGTGTTCACGCTCGGCAGCGTCGTCCCCACGGTGCTCATCAGCCTGGCGGTGGCCGGACTGCTGAACCGCCAGATCCGGGGAATCGGCCTGTTCCGGGCGATCGCCTTTCTGCCGCTGGCGGTGTCGTCGGTGGTGATCGCGGTGGTGTGGCAGTTCGTGTTCAACACCGACAACGGGCTGCTGAACATCATGCTCGGCTGGTTCGGCGTCGCCCCGGTGCCGTGGCTCACCGAGCCGCACTGGGCGATGGTGTCGTTGTGCGTGGTCAGCGTCTGGAAGAGCGTGCCGTTCGCGACGGTGATCCTGCTGGCGGCCATGCAGGGCGTGCCCGAATCCCTGCATGAGGCGGCGCGCATCGACGGGGCGGGGGAGCTGCGCCGGTTCGTGTCGATCACGGTGCCGATGATCCGCGGCGCCGTGTGGTTCGTGGTGGTGATCTCGATCATCAACGCCTTTCAGGCGTTCGACCTCGTCTACGTGCTCACCGGAAGCAGCGGGGGCCCCGAGACCGGCACCTACGTGCTGGCCATCATGCTGTTCCAGCAGGCGTTCGCCTTCCTGAACTTCGGCTACGCGTCCGCACTGGCCTGGGTGATGTTCGCCGTGCTGCTGGTGCTCACCGTCATCCAGCTGCGGCTGTCCCGCCGCAATGCGGTGCAGCAGTGACGCCCCGCCACGCCGCGCCAACGGGGCGGCACCGCATCGCCGGGCTGCTCGGCGCCTACGCCGGGTTGGCGGCCGTCACCGCCTGCGCGCTGTTCCCGATTCTGTGGGCGCTGTCGGGCTCCCTGAAACGCCAGGCCGAGATCAGCCAGCCCATCCTGGTACCGGCCCATCCGCAGTGGTCGAACTACCTTGAGGTGTTCGCCCGCATGCCGTTTTGGCGCGTGCTGTTCAACACCGTCCTCTACGCCGGCTGCGTCACCGCCGGGCAGGTGTTCTTCTGCTCCCTGGCCGGCTATGCCTTTGCCCGGCTTCCGTTCACCGGCCGCGACAGCCTGTTCGTGCTCTATCTGGCGACGCTGATGGTGCCGTTGACGGTCACGGTGATTCCGCAGTTCATCTTGATGCGGGTTTTCGGCTGGACCGACACCATGTGGGCGATGATCATCCCCGGACTGTTCGGCAGCGCCTTCGGCACCTACCTGATGCGCCAGTTCTTCGCCACCTTGCCCGTCGACATGGAAGAGGCCGCCATCTTGGACGGCTGCTCGCCGTGGACCATCTATTGGCGCATCCTGTTGCCGCACGCCAGGCCGGCGGCGATGGTGCTGGCGGTGTTGACCTGGATCAATGTCTGGAACGATTTTCTGTGGCCGCTGCTGATGATTCAGCGCAAGGACATCGCCACCTTGACCCTCGGACTGGTATGGATGCAGGGCGAGTACGTCGCCGAATGGCCGATAATCATGGCGGCGTCCATGCTGATGCTGGCGCCGCTGGTGGTGATCTACGCGGTCGCCCAGCGGGCCTTCGTCCGCGGGATCGCGGCGACCGGTTTCGGTGGACGGTAGTCAGGAGAACGCGGTGGCCTCAGTGACGTTCGACTCGGTGACGCGGCACTATCCCGGCACCGAACACCGCGCTGTCGACGGCCTGGACCTCGCCGTCAAAGACGGCGAGTTCATGGTGCTGGTCGGACCCTCGGGGTGCGGTAAAACCACGACGCTGCGAATGCTGGCCGGCCTGGAACCCGTCGACGCCGGCCGCATTCTCATCGGCGAGCGTGACGTCACCGCAACCGATCCCGCCGGTCGCGATATCGCGATGGTCTTTCAGAACTACGCCCTGTACCCGCACATGACGGTGGCGCAGAACATGGGATTCGCCCTCAAGGTCGCCAAGACTCCCAAGGCGCAGATCCGCTCCCGGGTGCGCGAAGCCGCGGAACTGCTGGGTCTGTCGGAGCTGCTGGCCCGCAAGCCCAAGGACCTCTCCGGCGGCGAACGCCAGCGCGTCGCGATGGGCCGGGCGATCGTGCGGCGCCCGCAGGTCTTCTTGATGGACGAGCCGCTGTCGAATCTGGACGCCATGTTGCGGGTGCAGACCCGCAACCAGATCGCCGACCTGCAACGGCGGCTGGGTATCACCACGGTCTATGTGACCCACGATCAGGTCGAGGCCATGACGATGGGCGATCGGGTTGCGGTGCTGCGCGACGGAGTCCTGCAGCAGTGCGCGCCGCCGCGCGAGCTCTACCGCACCCCGGCCAATGTGTTCGTCGCCGGGTTCATCGGGTCGCCGGCGATGAACCTGTTCACCGTTCCCGTCGTCGGCTCCACGGTGTCACTGGACGGGTTCGGCATCCCCATACCGCCGGAAATCGTTGCGGCAGCAGCAGAAGTGACGGTGGGAATCCGTCCCGAGCACTTGAAGATCGCCGATCGCGGGATCGGCGTCGAGGTCGATTTCGTGGAAGAACTGGGCGCCGACACCTATCTGTACGGCGCGACGGCGCAGCAGACGGCCCGGCTGGTGGCCCGGGTCTCGGGGACCGTCGAGGTGTCACGCGGCGCCCGGTTGTCGCTCGGCTTCGACATGAGCGACCTGCACTTCTTCGCGACCGACGGAGCCCGGATCGGCTGAGCCCGCCCCGATAGGGCCGGCGGGGCCTCAGTCGAGCAGCTGCCGCAGCACATAGGGCATGATGCCGCCGTGCCGGTAGTAGTCGGCTTCGCCAGGGGTGTCGATGCGCACCGTCGCATCGAACTCGATGTCACCGGCGCGCACGTGCACGGTGTCGGGAATCTTCTCGCCCAGCGCGGTCACCCCGGTGATGTCAAAGGTTTCTTCACCGGTAAGCCCCAGCGATTCCGCGTCGGCGCCGGCGGGGAACTGCAGCGGCAGCACACCCATGCCGATCAGGTTGGACCGGTGGATGCGCTCATAGGACACCGCCAGCACCGCCCGCACCCCGAGCAGTGCGGTGCCTTTGGCGGCCCAGTCCCGCGAGGATCCCGAACCGTATTCTCTGCCCGCCAGAATCACCAGCGGGGTCCCGGCGGCGAGGTAGTTCACCGAGGCTTCGTAGATGGTGGTCACCGGACCGTCGGCCCGGGTGAAGTCACGGGTGAATCCCCCCTCGGTGCCGGGTGCCAACTGGTTACGCAGCCGCACGTTGGCGAAGGTGCCGCGGATCATCACCTCGTGGTTGCCGCGGCGTGAGCCGTAGGAGTTGAAGTCTTTGCGGTCAATACCGTGTTCCGACAGATACTTTCCGGCGGGGGCGTCATAGCGGATGGACCCGGCCGGGCTGATGTGGTCGGTGGTCACCGAGTCGCCGAGTTTGGCCAGTACCCGAGCCCCGGTGATGTCGGTGACCGGCTCGGGCTCGCGCGTCATGCCGTCGAAGTACGGTGGCCGGCGCACGTAGGTGGATTCGGGCTCCCAGGAGAAGGTGTCGCTGTCGGGTACCGCCAGTGAGCGCCAGCGCTCGTCGCCGGTGAAGACATCGGCGTAGCTGGCGGTGAACATCTGCGCCTGCAGGTTGTCGTCCACCACGGCGGCGATCTCCGCGGCGGTGGGCCAGATGTCGCGCAGGTACACCCGTTCGCCATCGCTGCCGGTGCCGAGCGGGTCGGTCAGCAGGTTGACACGCAGGGTGCCGGCCAGCGCATAGGCGACCACCAGCGGCGGCGAGGCCAGGAAGTTCATCCGGACCTCCGGATGGATACGGCCCTCGAAGTTGCGGTTGCCCGACAGCACCGAGCACACGGTCAGGTCGTGGTCGACGACAGCCTTGCTCACCTCGGGGATCAGCGGTCCCGAGTTGCCGATGCAGGTGGTACAGCCGTAGCCGACCAGGTTGAAGCCGAGCTTGTCCAGGTAGGGGGTCAAGCCCGCCCGCTCGTAGTAGTCGGTGACCACGCGCGACCCGGGTGCCAGGGTGGTCTTCACCCACGGCTTGCGCGACAGGCCCTTGTCGACGGCGTTGCGCGCCAGCAGTGCCGCGCCCACCATCACCGAGGGGTTGGAGGTGTTGGTGCAGGAGGTGATCGCGGCGATGACCACATCGCCGTTGTCGACGTCGGTACGGGTGCCGTCGGCCAACTCGATCGGGGTGGGCGCAGTGGGCCACGGGAGCTTGTCGCCGCCGGCCCACTGTTCCCGCGGGGTGCCTTCGGGTTGGGATTGACCGAACGCGATCGGGTCGCTGGCCGGAAACGAGTCCGCCGACGCCTGGTCCAGGTCGGAGAGGGCCTGAGCGGTCGATTCGGCGCCGTCGAGCAGGGCGGCGACGGTCTGGGGGGCCAGCCGCAGCGGGATGCGGTCCTGCGGGCGTTTGGGGCCGGCGATCGACGGCTCGACGGCGCCGAGGTCCAGTTCGAGAGTCTGGGAGTACGCGGGATCGCGGTCCGGGTCATGCCACATGCCCTGTTCCTTGGCGTAGGCCTGCACCAGTTTGATCTGGTGCTCCGAGCGCCCGGTCAAGCGCAGATAGTCGCAGGTCACGTCATCGATGGGGAAGATCGCGCAGGTGGCCCCGTACTCCGGGCTCATGTTGCCGATGGTGGCCCGGTTGGCCAGTGGGACGTTGGCCACCCCCGGACCGTAGAACTCGACGAACTTGCCCACCACCCCGGTGGCACGCAGCAGTTGCGCCACCGTGAGGACCAGGTCGGTGGCGGTGGTGCCCGGCTGCAGTTCGCCGGTCAGTTTGAGGCCGACTACCGGCGGGATCAGCATGCTCATGGGCTGTCCGAGCATGGCCGCTTCGGCCTCGATCCCGCCGACGCCCCAGCCCAGCACGCCCAGGCCGTTGACCATCGGGGTGTGCGAGTCGGTGCCCACCAGGGTGTCCGGGTAGGCCAGCGGTCCCTGCGCGCTGTCGCGGGTGAACACCACCCGGGCCAGGTATTCCAGGTTGACCTGGTGGCAGATGCCGGTGTCGGGCGGCACCACCGAGAAATCGTCGAAGGCCTGTTGGGCCCACCGCAACAGTTGGTAGCGCTCGGCGTTGCGCTCGAATTCCAGTTCGGCGTTGATCGAAAACGCGTCGGGGCGCCCGAAGACGTCGGCGATCACCGAGTGGTCGATCACCAGCTCGGTGGGGCACAGCGGGTTGATGCGGCCGGTCTGCCCGCCCAGCTCGGTGATCGCGTCGCGCATCGCGACCAGGTCGACCACGCACGGCACCCCGGTGAAGTCCTGCATCAAGACTCGTGCGGGCGTGAATGCGATCTCCCGGCCGTGTTCGTCGGCCGGGTCCCATGCGGCCAGTGCGCCGATCTGCTCGGCGGTGACCAGGCGGCCGTCCTCGTTGCGCAGCAGGTTCTCCAGAAGAACCTTGAGGCTGTAGGGCAACCGTGCTGCGCCGCTGACCCGGTCGAGGCGCCGGATCTGATACGTGGTGTCGTCGACGCTCAGCCGGCCCCGGGTGTCGAAGCTGTCGTGGTTGCTGCTTTCGGCCATCGCGGGCCCCTCCCACCGGACGGATCGGTTACTACCGACCCTAGGGCCGCTTCACCGCCGCGGCCAGGGGAAGAAGGCCGCAATCAGCCGTTCTGGGCGGCCCGCTCCAGAACCGGACGCTTGTCGGGGCAGTAGGTGTTGATCGACGCGCCGAGGAACTGCCAGGCCTGCACCTGCGTGCTGCCCTTCTGCAGGTTGGGGGTGATGAAGCGGACCGACTTGGCCGCGTCCCCGTCGATTCCCTTGTCCAGACGCTCACAGACGATCTTGCCCAGCCACGCGTTGTAATCCCGCGGGCCGTAGATGCCGTAGGTGTGCAGTTCGCGGGCGAAATCGGTGTCCGGGTCGGCGTGGGCGGGCGCGGCCAGCGCCACGGCCACGCCCAGGACCGCTGCGGCGAGGGTCGTCGATTTCATGAGATGCAGTGTAGACCCGTCTGCTTAGGTGAGCTTCCTTTGCCGGGTGCGGGGGAGCGGGCCCAAGCGCGCTCACCTGCGCGAATCGGAGCCGATCGGACCGGCGCTCGGGGGGCCCATTGTGACGAAGACGACATAAGGAATTTATGAGGTTTATAAAATTGTGACTATTAGCCGAATTTCTCGTATTGTGTCTTCCCGTGGGCCGACACGAGTTAGCCAGCAAGCGGCAAAGGTCATCTGTTCTGATGGCCGCAGTCCTCGCACCAGCGGCAGTGTTCTTTGCTGTGGGTGGCAGCGCCAATCCTGCGGTGCCGAAAGAATCCGTTGCGGTGGTTGCTGAAGACAATTCGCCTGGCGGAATGCAGCTTGTCGCAGCACCCGCCGTGACTCATGAAACGGGCGCCCCCGCGCGGTTCTCGGTGGCATCGCGCACCCGCACCGTTTCGCGGTTCCTGCCGGCGGGAGTAGCTCCGGAGCGGGGCCTGCAGGTCCGCACCATCCAGGCGGCCCGCAGCATCAGTGACGCCTTCCCGCAGATCCGCCAGATCGGGGGCGTGCGGTCCGACGCGCTGCGCTGGCACCCCAATGGGCTGGCGCTCGACGTGATGGTTCCCAACCCGACCAGCGCCGCGGGCATCGCGCTCGGCGATGAGATCGTGGCCTACGTGATGGAGAACGCCGAGCGGTTCGGTCTGCAGGACGCCATCTGGCGCGGCGTGTACTACACACCCGGCGGCGGCGCGCAGCGTGGCGGATACGGCCATTACGACCATGTGCATGTCACCACCACCGGCGGCGGATACCCCAGCGGGGCCGAGGTCTACCTGCGCTGAGCGTCGGCGTCGTCGATGAAGAAGTCGATCAGCGGCTCCGACCCGCCCCCGTAGCCCGACAGGTCGGTGACCCCGGCCTCGGTGAGCACCTGCGCGTCGATGAAGCACTGGCCGGTGGCGTCGGCGCCCTTGCGGCGCAGGATCTCCACGGCGGCGTCCGCCATGATCTGCGGGCTGCGCGACCTCTCGAGCAACTCGACCCCGTTGGGAGTGTTGGCGACCGCCGATGTTGCGATGTAGGTCTGCGGCCACAGGCAGTTGCAGGCGATCCCGGCGTCGGCGTATTCGGCGGCCCAGCCCAGCGTCAACAGCGTCATCCCGTATTTGGACAGCGTGTAGGACGGGTGGATGCCCAGCCAGTACGGGTTCAGGTTGATCGGGGGAGCGATGGTCAGCACGTGGGGATTGGCCGAGCGCCGAAGGTGCGGCAGGCAGGCTCTGGTCAGCAGGAACGTTCCGCGCACGTTGATGTCCTGCATGAGGTCAAAACGCTTGGCGGACAACTGCTCGGTGGGCTCGGTCGCGATGGAGCTGGCGTTGTTGACGCACACGTCGACGCCGCCGAACTTCTCGACCGCGGCGTCGATCGCCCGTTGCACATCCTGCTCGCTGCGCACGTCGCCGACGACCGCGAGGGCCCGGCCTCCGGCGGCCTCGATCTCGGCGGCCGCGGTGTGCACGGTGCCGGGCAGTCGCGGATGCGGCTCGGCCGTCTTGGCCAGCAGCACGACATTGGCACCCAGCCGGGCGGCACCCAGGCCGATAGCCAGCCCGATACCGCGGCTTGCGCCCGAGACCACGACGGTCCTGCCGGAGAATTCAGCGCCTGTCACCTGCGGACTCCTCGTCGACGATGCGTTTTTGCCCGGGGCTTCGGCGCGGAATCGGGCCGTGGCCGCCCGGGCGCCAGCGTGACAGTTCAGTGCAGAATTGTAAAGTCGTCAGGTGTCCGCCGGGGCTTTCAGCGCGGCCGCCAGCATGGTCGCCGTCACCCGGATCATGGCGTCGCGATCCGCGGTGGCGGGTCGCTGCAAAGCGATGCGCAAGCAGGCGCTCGACGTCACGCCCATGGTGACGAACACCAGATCGTCCAGCTCTGCCGGCGACAGGTCCGGCCGCGATCGGCTCGGGATCACGCTGGCCAGCGGCAGCAGGCTGCGCTCGACCTCGGCCATCGCGGTGTGGTTGAGGTAGGGCGGCAGATCGAAAGCTGAGGATGTCATCGCCGCCAGCAGAATCGGGGCGTGCTGCTCATAGACGGTCGTGAGGGTGTCGACGAGGAGGGACGCCGCCTGATCCACCTCCAGGTCGATGGCTTGGCCGACGGTGCGCACCAACTGGAAGGAGATGTCGCGTGTGGCCTCTTCCACCAGCTCGACGATGATCGCGGCGCGGTCGGGAAAATAGCGATACACCGTGCCGATACTCACGTGGGCGGCATCGGCGATGGTTTGGGTGGTCAACGGTTCCACCCCTCGGCGCTCCACCAGCTGCCGAGCGGTGTCCAGCAGCCGGCGACGCATCTCGCGGGCGCGCTGCTGTTGCGGACGTGAGCGTGTCGGAGCGGGCAACGCACCTCCCGTCAAAAGTGAGTAGTAAATGAGGCATTCTCATGTTTACATGACTGCATGGCAAATGCGCCCCATATTCCCAATGCCGACCTGGCCGTCGCGCGCTACGGCCAGGCCGGCCGCGACTGGATCGCCGGGACGCAGATCGCCGATCCGCCGGCCGATGCCGTGGTCGCTGATTTCGCGACGCTGCCGCGCGGAGCCGGGATGGCCATGCTGCGCACCGCACTGGAGCACGGCATCGATACCGTGCCGGAGGCGCCGGAGTCGCTGCGGGCATTGTTCGACGAGATCGACCACGAGCCGGACTGGCTCGACCACGACCGCCTGGACCGGGCGGCGGGGCACATCGTGCGCCACACCGCTTCCTACGGCATCGTCTTGGGTGCGGCCTCCTTGACCACCGGCGCGATGAACTCCGTCGCCGGCCTGCCGCTGGTTCTGACCGGCCGCTACACGAGCCAGGCGGCGGTGCGGTCGATCGAGGTGGGCGCCTGGCTGCAGACGATTCTCACCCCGGGCGGATTGCGGCGCTACGGCGCCGGGGTGGCCACCACGGTGCGGGTCAGGATGATTCACGCGTTCGTCCGGCGCCATCTGCTGACCGGGGCCGACTGGGACACCGCGACCTGGGGTGTGCCCATTCCGCAGAGCTATATGGCCGTCACCGTCGTCGAATTCGGCCGGATCGCGCTGGCGGCGATGCACCAACTGGGAATCCGCTACACGCCCGCCGAGCTCGACGACATCTACCACCTCTGGCGTTACGTCGGACGGCTCAACGGTGTTGCGGAGCCGTTGAATCCGGCCACCGAAGCCGATCAGATCCGGATCGCCGAACTGTACGCGCTGACCGCGGTGGCGCCCGACGACGGCGACCGCGACTTCGTGCGGGCGCTGACCCACGACTACCTCGCGCGCGAGATCGCCGAGCTGTTGCCGTTGCGCGGTGCGTGGAAACACGCCGTGGGCGTCAACGTCATCAACGGCATGATCCGGTTATTTCTCGGCGATGCCAACGCCACCCAACTGGGAGTGGCCGACACCCCGATGAAGTATCTGCCGCGCGTGGTCAGCCCGGTCGTCGCGGGGGCCAACCACATCCTGGCCCGCATTCCCGGCGTCAACGACATGCGGACCCGCCGTGCCCTGGCCAACTACCCGCGCCTGATGGACGAACAGCGGCAACGCTACGGAATACACCACGACCTGGTCGATGCCGCGCCCAACAGCGGCGACCATCCCGCGGCGGTGCGCTCGGCGTAGCGGCGAGCCGGCCGTGTTCACAACGCAAGTCCGGTGATTCAAACTCTGGCCAGCGCCACACCGCTGCGGCCATAGTGCTGGGGTGGCCGTACCCGACCTGGTTCTGTTGAGCTTCATCGGGGGTCTGGCAGTCGCACTGCTGACCGCGCCGGTCGGCGTGTCCGGCGCGGTGTTTCTGCTTCCGATCCAGATCAGCGTCCTGCAGATCCCCAGCCCCGCTGTCACCCCGACCAACCTGCTGTTCAACATCGTCGCGGCCCCCGGCGCGCTGGCCCGCTATCGCACGCAGGCGAGCCTGCACAGCGCCCTGACCGTATCGCTGCTCATCGGTACGCTGCCCGGCGTCGTCATCGGGGCCTGCGTCCGGGTGTTCCTGATTCCGGGCCCCGAGGTGTTCCGGATCATGGTGGCAGGTTTCCTCTTCCCGGTTGGACTTCGGCTTCTTCTCCGGCCGCGGCGCGTGCCGACGCCCGATTCGGCGCCACTGGCAGGCGGCCTGACCATCGGCATAGCGCTGATCGTCGGGGTCATCGGCGGCATCTACGGGATCGGTGGCGGATCGTTGCTGAGCCCCATCCTGGTCGGCCACGGTGTCGCAGTGGCGACGGTGGCCCCGGCCACGTTGGTGTGCACATTAATCACCTCGCTGGTCGGCGCGGCCACCTATGCGATCCTGGCGATCGTCACCACCGGGCTGCAGGTCGCGCCCCATTGGACCGCGGGACTGCTCGCCGGAGCCGGTGGGCTCGTCGGGGGCTATCTCGGCGCACGACTGCAGCCGCGGTTACCCGAAGCCGCACTACGAACCGTGCTGGGCACACTGGCCGTCGCGACCGCCGTTCTCTATGTGCTCGAGGCGCTTCGGTAGGAGCCGGCGGACGAGGGATCAGCGCGCGGCCAAGACGAAAACGCTACGATCACGGTCCCTGCGAAAGTGAAGGCTACTGCGAATGCGGCACAACCGATGACCCCGGCCACCTCCACCGTGCGAACCCTCATTCTGGTGGGCAGCCTGCGGTCTGGATCCCTCAATCGCGCACTGGCCCAGACAGCCATCGATCACGTGCCTGCACGCGTCGAGCCGATCCTGTTCGACCGCCTGGGCGAGTTGCCGCACTACAACGAGGACCTCGACACCGCGACAGGCGATCCCGTGGTGCAGGCACTTCGTGCCGAGGCGGACACCAGCGACGCCTTGCTCGTAGTCACGCCGGAATACAACGGCGGCCTGCCCGGAGTACTCAAGAATGCGATCGACTGGCTCTCGCGCCCGTATGGCAACAGCGCACTGAAGGGCAAGCCGGCAGCGGTGATCGGCTCGGCACTGGGCAGGTACGGGGGCCAATGGGCACACGCCGATGCCCGCAAGTCGCTCGCGATCGCCGGCGCGCAGGTGCCCGAGGATATCGAATTGTCCATTCCGGCCAAGGATCTCAATGGGCTGCCGCCCGCCGAATCGCCCGACGTCGTCGCGTCGCTGCGCGGAGTCTGGGCGCGGTTGATCGAGCACCTCTAGGACGGGTCCGGCTGCCGCTGTCCGCGGCGACGCCGTCGGGGGAGATCGCGGACTTCGGCTCGTCGGGATCTCAAACCTCGGCAAAGCCCATCGGCGACCCTATAGTGCCCCCTGACCGGTATGTGGTTCTGGAGGGATTGGTAGGGCATGACTGCTGAACTCGGCTGGGCAGAGGTCCGCACAGCTCCGGTTCTTGGGCAGGCCTGGCACCCGGGAACATTCGAATCCAGTGATCCAGACAGAGCCCACAGCCATCCGAGCGAGTTCGTGGGTCCGCACACGATGGATCTGCCGGAGGGAACCTACGGCTGCCATGCCCGTCAGCAGGCCACCTCGATGCCGGGCGTGCAAGTCCACCGGATGGCCTACGGCGGGACGACAGTTGACCTGCGCCCCGAGCCCAACACCGAGCACATCGTGGTCATCCACACCCTGCAAGGCCGGATCGGCGTGAGTTCTGGAGACGTCGGGATCGTCGCAGGACCACACCTTCCCGTCGTCCTCGACGTGGGCAAGCGCTATCGCACGCGCTGGAGCCGGAACAGCGTGGCCTGCAAGGTCGTTGTCGACCGGGCGCTGGCTCGCAGGATTGCCGCAGAGGCCCGCGGCCTGTCCCCGGAGCACGTCTCGCTGGACTTCTCCCTGCAAACCCTCCCCGCGAGCCCTGCGGTCGCCACCTGGAGCCGAATGGTGGACATTCTGGCCGAGCAGGCCGCGCCGTCCAGACCTGACCAAACACCGTCGCTCACCGGCGTTCACCTTGCCAAGGCGACCGTATCGGCACTGCTCGACACCTTCCCGAACGCGGTACGCGTCACCAGCGACCGGTGGACGCCAGGGGATTGCGCGCCGGCGGTGGCCCGAGCCATCAGCTACATCGACGAGCATGCCGGTAGTCCGCTCACCGTGCGCGAGATCGCACAGTCGGTGGGCCTGAGCTCGCGTGCGTTGCAGGCGGCGTTCCGCCGGCAACGCAACGTCACGCCGATGGAGTATGCCCGTCAGGTCCGACTTCGGCGGGCCTACGAGGATCTGGCCGTCGCTGACGCCGAGCGGACGACCGTTGCCGCCGTCGCCGCCCGCTGGGGCTACCACAACCCCGGCCGGTTCGCCGCGGACTTCCGCGCCCAGTTCGGCAGATATCCCAAAGAGGTTCTTGCCCACTGACGCGCGGTGCCGGCGGTCAGGTGTCTGCCGCCGGCACCACGCGCCACCGAGTTACCCCGCCGGCGCCTCAGGGCGACGGCAGCCCGTGGGTACGAGCGCTGAGCGCTTCGTCCACGCCGAATCGCTGAATCAAGAAGGCGGAGAACTTCGGGTGCTGCTGTAGCTCAGCGACCAACGGCCCCGACAGATAGGCATCAGCGGCGGCATCGTCGCGGAAGATGTAGAAGCCGCCGCTGCCGCCGTGGGTCTCGAGCCAGGTCTTGCCCAGCAAGCCGTCGACGTCGGTGAGCGCGCCAGCGAACTCGACAGCAATCGCAGCCAGTTCCGCCGGCTCGGCAGCACTGGCGAAGGTGACCAGAATCGCGGTTGCCATGCTTAACAGATCTCCACATCCAGGGCGGAGAAGAACGTCGACAGGGCGTCGGTTCCCTTCTGCCGGAACGGATGATCAACGGTGTGTGCGGTCTGCAAATACTCACCCCCGGTCTTGGCGATGTAGTCGTCCGGCACCTGCTTGGCCTCGGGGGAGAGGCTGTCAAGATCGGGGACGAGATGGAGCCGCGGCGCCATAGGTTCTCCTTCTGCGATCAGGCCTTGCCGCTGTCAGTCAAACGCGGACTTCCGGGCGGCGACAGCCGTCAAGCGCACGGTGGCTGTCCACTTTGCGCACGTGTGCGCGGTGACAGCGGCGGGAGAACCCGGCAAGGGGTAGCGCTGTCCGTTTCGGCGTGGGGAGTACTCGGCTTGAGCCGATGACCTGCCGCTCGCGACAGCCGCGCCTTCGGCGCAGTCGCGTTCTCGTCTCAGCTGACCGGCATCCGCCGCGAGCGGCCGAGCGAGGCGCGAACGGGCATTCCCCCGCTGGGGGTTACATGCCCAGTTTCAGGCCGGCTCCCGCGTCGACGAACAGTTGCTGGCCCGTCACGAAGCGTGATTCATCGGATGCCAGGTAGACGATGGCGTGGGATACGTCCTCGGGTTCCACCCAGGGTGTGGGCATCGCCTGTAGGAGAGGAAACACAATCTGGGCGTCGTCCCTGGTCGGCTCAGGCAGATCAGGCCGGAACACCCGGTACATCGGCAGGTTGTGCAGCATGTCGGTGTTGACATTCGTCGGGTGGACCGCATTGACACGGATCCCGTGCGGCGCCATGGTGAGCGCAAGGGCCTTGGTGTAATCGCGAATCATCTTCTTTGCCATACCGTAGCCCGCACCACCTGGCCCCTGTGGGCCACCGCCATTGACCAGATCCTTCTGATCGATGAGTCCGGCGATGGAACCTGTGGCGATCACCGAACCACCCGGCCCCAGGTGATCGAAGCTGACGTGGATGGTGTTGACGACCCCGACGAAGTCGACGTCGAACGCGTCGATGAAGCCGCGAAACGGGATGTGGTTGCCCTGCGGGCATATTCCCGCATTGGCAACGACGACATGCAAACCGCCAAGTTCGGCCACGGCCTCGTCCAGGCGGGCTTTGAGTGAAAAGCGATCACGCACATCGACGACCGCCGATATGGCCCGCTGTCCTGACTTTTCGACCAGATTGACCGTCTCTTCGAGATCTTCGGGAGTGGCCAACGGGTACTCGTTCGACTCGATGTCGGCACAGATATCGATCGCGATGATATCGGCACCTTCGTCTGCCAGATGGACCGCGTGGCTACGACCCTGCCCCCGCGCTGCGCCGGTGACGAGGGCAACCTTGCCCTTGAGACGGTTCATCGTTGACTCCCATCGGATCACTGACGGCGTGTTTTAGACCAGTGGATAATAGAACACTGACTGTTACTCTGTCATGCATAGCGGGTGAGGGGATCCCCGGCCCCGTGCACCCATTACAGTGGGCGCTGAGTAGCCGGCGTTTTGGTCTGGCATCGAGAACGTTGGGAGCTCAGCTTCACGTGACCGATTACCTCGCATCCCGCTCACACCTCGAAGCACACTCCGAGCTGGCGTTGGCTAAGGCTCGCTACTGCCGCCTCCTGGACACCAAGGATTGGGCGGCGCTGACTGACCTGTTGGCCGAGGACGTCACGGTCGATCTCGACGGCGGCAACCCGGAATCAACACCGCTGTGCGGCCGCGACACTGTGGTGGAGGCTGTCCGGGCGGCGGTGGCACAGGCGATCACCGTGCACCAAGTGCATGCCCCGGAATTTGACGTGGCCGGCGACAGCGCGCACGTCATCTGGGCGGTTCAAGAACGCGTGGTCTGGGAGAACGGAACATCCCTGACCGCCTACGGGCATTATCACGACCGCTGGGTTCGGCGCGACGGTAGGTGGCTGCTTGCGGAGATGAAGCTCATCCACTTACTCATGGACTTTGGTTGACCACTGCGGGTGGAGCGCGGTGGCCCTACCCCGGGGATGCGCCACCGCCGCCCTTGGACTTACGTCACATGCTCACAGGCGCATCGGAGCAGCCGACGACTTGAGTGTTACGTGCTCGAGCCCCACCGTCGAGTTGTCGAGTGCGCCCGCGAAAATTGTCGCCAAGGTGTCGGCCACCTCGTCGGGGGTCATGTGCGTCGATGGGACCAACCCACGCGATATCCATTCGCCCGCAACGGCTCCGAGCAGTTCTGGGTCGAAGTCGGAGATAAAGTCGGTGGGCACCGTCGCGCCGACCTCCACGCAGCTGAACCGATAGCCGGGATGCTCCAGCCGCCATGCCGTCATAGTGCGTTCCGTAGCGGCCTTGCTGGCCGAATAGGCCCCCAGTGCGCGATGCGGATTGCGGACCGAATCTGATGACAGCACGGCCACCACGGCCGATGGCGCCAGCACGGGCAGATGCGCGCGGATGACCTGATGGACACCGATCACATTGGTTGTCAGGACCTTGATCCAGTCGGCACTATCGACCTCGGAGAATAACTTCAGCGGCGCATATCCTGCGGTGATCAACAACAGATCGACGTTCCCGAGCGTGTCCGCAGCGACGCGGCCGATGCGGGCGCAGTCTTCGGGAATGCAGATGTCGGCACGAACGGAGGTCAGCTCCGGGCCGTCGGCGGGGAGTTCGCGGCGTGCGGCCACCACCAGCCGCGCCCCCTGTGTTGCCGCCCTGCTGACAAACGACTTGCCTATGCCGGCAGAACCCCCGACGACAACGATCCGTCTGCCCGCCAGCGAACTCGTGCTCACCGCGCACCTTCAGTCATCGACTGGTTCCCACGATCAGGGCAGGACTTCCCGCTGCCTCGGATGCGGCGGGCAGGTGCGTCCAGCACCGCGTCTGCGGTGGCGGCCACCCGCCGGCCCTCGACTGATATCGGCCTACTACGCCACGCCGCCGCCATAGCTCTCCTATGCCCTCGTGCGGCCGCTCACCCGGCCCGCATCGCACCGTCCCTACAGGACAATAGATCAACACATGTTCTGTTGACTACTACCGGTGCGCGATGTCAGCGGAGTCCGTTGACGGCGAACTTCTCCACGTATTTGCGCACTGTCGCGGGCTTGGCCATGTCGAAGGTCTGCGCCTCGTTAACGGTGGAGAAGGAGTAGATGATTCGGGCGAGCCATTCACTGGCCGCGGTCACGTCTACCGATGCGCCGACTTCGCCCCGCTTCTGAGCCTCGCGAACATAGGGCACCAGAAACTCGGTTGAGCGTCGTACCGCACTGTCGCCGTCGGAAATCATGTGGCGCATGAGTTCAGCGTCATCGGCCATGAGTCGGTTGCGAGTGCGGTGGTCCAGCAGTATGCGTGCGTGGGTCTCGGCCATCGCACCCAACTGCTCGGCAAGCGTGGACTTCTTGGCCATCGCGGCGGCAACCAGCCGATAGAATTTCTGCGCACCGAATTCGATCGCCGCCTCGATCAGGACATTACGGTCCTCGAAGTAGCGGTACACCGTGCCGCGTGAGACATTGGCCATCCGAGCCACGTCTTGGACGCTGGTGCGTTGAATTCCCAGCTGCGTGAAGCACTGGTTGACCGCTTCGAGAATCTGGTTGCGACGGTCCAGGTCCGCACTGTCGTCGACTGCGGCCGATACGGGCTGGCTTGCCATCAGCACTCCTTGCCTCCGAAAGCAGTATCGGCGGACTCAGCGCCCTCCGTAAGGGCTCAATACTACGCGACAAAGCCTGTCCTGCTGTCCCGGACCCACCGCCGATCGACGCTCACCGGCCACGCAACCAGGCCACCTTGCGCGCCGGGGCGTCCACCCGGCCGGCCAGCAGCGCAGAGCTCACGTGAGTCCGATGATGTCGGCCAGCCGCCGCCGATGAAAGTCGGCGTCGCCAAAGAGCATCGACGAGCACTGCGCGCGCTTGAAGTGTAGGTGCGCCGCATGCTCCCAGGTGAACCCGATACCGCCGTGCATCTGGATGTTGGACGCGGCCGCGCGCAGGTACACCTCCGAGCAGTGGGCCTTCGCCAAGGCCGCGGCAGCGCCGAAGGATTCCGGGAAGGCGTCGATTGCCGCCGCCGCGTACTGGGCCACACCGCGGGCGCCTGCTATCGCCAGCATCAGATCGGCGCACTTGTGCCGGATCGCCTGGAAGGAACCGATCGGCCGGCCGAACTGGCGCCGCACCTTGACATAACCGACGGCCTGATCGAGACAGCGCTGCGCACCGCCGACCTGCTCCAATGCCAGCATTGTGACCGACTGGCACAGTGCCAGATCGAGCCCCGCGCCGATCGCCTCTTCACCACCGACCAAGGTCGCCGGTGCACCGGCCAACGTGATCACAGCTTGACGGCGCGTCGGGTCCAGACTCGACTGGGTCCGGCGTTGCAGAACCGAGGTGTCGTCCACGGCGAACAGCGCGGGCCCACGGTCGGTTCGAGCGACAACCAGCAGCAGATCAGCGATCGCGCCGTCGAGCACGAAGTGCTTCGTGCCGTGCAACCTCCACCCTGCGGCAACCCGTTCGGCACGGGTCTGCACGGTCTCGATGTTCCAGCGACCCGGCCATTCGGTCAACGCCAGGGCGGCGATGGTGCGCCCACTTGCCAACTCAGGTAAGAACCGCTGCTTGGCCGCCTCGTCGGCACAGTTCAGCAGCACGTTCGTCGCCAGCACCGCCGACCCGAAGAACGGCCCCGGCAGCAGCGCTGCACCGGTTTCCTCCACCACGATGCCGAGTTCGGTGAAGCCGAAACCCTCCCCGCCGTATTCCTCCGGGATTGCCAGACCCTGAAGCTGCAGCTGCTCGGCCATCGCCTGCCACAACGCCGGGTCGTAGCCGAGCTCAGTTTCCATGACACGGCGCACCTGGTCCTCGGGGGAGTACTGGCCCAGGAAGGCGCGCACCGCGCTCCGGAACTCCTCGTGCTGATCATTGGCACTGAACGCTGTGGACACGGTTGATGGGTCGGTCATGTCATCGGCTCCCGTGGTCTCGTTCCCGGTGACCGCATCTCATGCCAACACCTTCGCTTCGAGCATCTTGGCCAAGGCGACCTTGTCGATTTTATCGGTTGTGGTGTACGGCAACTGGTCAACGTCGGGCAGCAGCACCCACCTCTTCGGAACCTTGTAGGCCGCCAGGTGCTGCCGGCACTCGGCGGTCAACTGGTCGGCCGTCAGATCCGAACCGGTGTCGAGCACCACGACCGCGCACACCAGAGCACCCTTTTCAGGGTCGGGGAGCCCGACCACATAAGCGACGCGCACTCCCTCGATCCGCCCCAGCAGCGCCTCGACCTCGGCCGGCGCGACATTGGCTCCCGAGGTCTTGATCATGTCGTCGACGCGGCCGGTGAAATACAGGTGGCCGTCGTCGTCCTGGTAGCCGGCGTCCTTGGTGTGATACCAACCGTCGGCGTCGAACACCTCCTGGCGACTGCGACCGACGATGCCGCGCATCATCGCCCAGCCCCGCACGCAGATTTCGCCGACGGTGCCATGGGGAACCTCGCGGCCGGTGTCGTCGACGATCTTGTGTTCATACCCGGGACCCGAAACCCCGAGAGAGCCCCGCTTGGATTCCGGTACCTGCTCATGCGGCGGCCACCAGGTGTGCGAACTGCATGTCTCTGTCATTCCGAGCTGACGCACCCGAAGCGAGGGGTCGGCAGCCCGCCGTCGGGGCGGCAGCAGCATCTGCTGGTAGCCCTCGCGGAGCGCGGACAGATCGGCGCGGGCGAAGTCTGGATGATTCGACAGCGCGGGGCCGATGTGATCGAAGCCCGTGGTGTAGGTGGCGCGCTCGGACTGCAGCAGACGAAGCACATCTCCGGCGTCGAAGCGGTGTTCGGTGAGGATGGTCAACCCGAGCTGCATGGGGCCGAGAAGCCCGAACACCAAGCCGCCGACCCAGAAGAAGGCCATGGGCACATAGACCCGGTCAGACGACGTCCACCCATGTTGGCCGGCGATGAACGCCGAGTGCGTGATCGCGGTGCCGTGGGTGTGAATCACGCCTTTGGGATGTGCGGTGCTGCCCGAGGTATAGATCACCATCAGGTCGTCGGTCTCGCGCACCGTCGCTTCGCACTGGGTCAGCAGCTTGCGGTACTCGGGTTGCGCCGATACCTGGCGCGGCGAGAAGTAGATCACATTGCGCAGGTGGGGGAGCCGAGCACAACGCAGACCGTCGGTTGCCGATGTCCCGGTGACGGCCTCCAGCCGGGCGCGAATGTCTTTGCCCAACAGTGATTCGACCGCGACCACCGTATGTATGTCGGAATCGCGCAGCAGCCATTCCAGTTCGCCGGCCTGAAAGAACGTGTTGAGCGGTACGGCCACTGCGCCGATCCGGGTGGCCGCCAGGAATCCGACGGCGAAATCGGGACCATTAGGTGCCAGAATTCCTACCCGATTGCCTTTGACAACACCGCAACTCAGCAGTCGGGCGGCCAGGTCCGCCGAGCGTGTGTCGGCATCGCCATAGCTGATCCGTTCGTCGTTGCCGGTGCTGTCTGAGGCCACGACGAAGTCATTGCCACCGTGCTGCTCGCACACCGCACGCAGCATCTCCGGTAGCACCGGCCGGTAGGGCAGTGGGGCGTAGCGGAAGACGCGCCCCGGACTCACTGGGCCGTCCTCACTCAATGGTCCAGCGTGGTTCACGCTTCTCCGCGAAGGCGACCATTCCCTCGCGGTAATCCGGATGCGTCATCTGGTGGTGCAGGACGTACCGGTAGGCGACGTCGTTGGCGGCGTGTAGCCCGACATCCAGCGAGGCCCACATGGCCTTGATCGAGGCTTGCGTAGTAGCGGGCGAGAGCGCCGTGATCGCCATCGCGACCTCTCGTGCTCGCTGTTGCAGTCGGTCAGCGGGAACGACTTCGTTGATCAACCCGATTTCGTAACCGCGCTGGGCGGTTATCCGGCCGTCCTTGGTCATCAAGGCCAGTTGCATCACCATCGAGATCGGCATGCGCCGAAGCAGCACCGCCGGCTCAAGTGCGAACACGTTGCCGACTTTGAGGTGGGTGTCGATCAACTCGGCGTGCTCGGCCGCGATGATCAGGTCGGCGTCGGCAACCTGGTGAAGTCCGCCCCCGACCACCATTCCGTTGAGAGCGCAGATAACCGGCTTCCACACGTTGTGGTGTAGGCGTGAACCGGGCACCTTGTTTCGGATGCCATTGGCAGCGGTCGCCCGGATGTCCTGGCCCACGCAGAAGGCGCGGTCGCCGGCGCCGGTGATGATGGCGACCCTGATCTCGGGGTCATCGCGAACCTGACCCCATGCCCACCCCAGTTCGGTACGAGCCAGATCGTCGGTCGCGTTCAACCGATCAGGCCGATTGATGGTGATGGTGGCTATGTGTTCGCTGACGTCGAAGAGAATTCGCTCCAGTTTCACCGGACCCCTGCCCACTAGCGCCAATGGCTAAACAAATTATCACAGTGTGTTCATCTGTGTCGTCACTGAGGTCATGGTATCCATTGGCCTCCGGAGACTGAGATCAGCTGGCCGGTGATGTGCTTGGCCGATTCGGAACACAGGAACACCACCGCCGCCGCGATATCGTCGGGCTCGCCGATGGCCCCAGTGATCGTCGACTCGCGCATGGCGTTCAACTCCGAATCCGTCTTGCGGGACAGCAGCCACGGAGTGGCCGTGGTGCCCACGACAATGGTGTTGACGCGCACGCCGTGCGGGCCCAGCTGCACCGCCATCAGCCGGCTCAGACCCTCGACCCCCGACTTGGCCGCGGCGTAGGCGGGCGGCCCCGTTCGAACGCCGTGGGCAGACACCGAGCTGATGTTCACGATCGCGCCGCGGCCAGCCGCGACCATCTGCCGGGCGGCCACCTGGCCCATGATGAACGTTCCGGTCAGATTCACCGCCACAATGCGATCCCAATCATCGTCACTCTGATCGAGGAAGGTGGCAGGCAGCGTCATCCCGGCGTTGTTCACCAGGACACGTATCGGTCCGTGTGTCTCGGCAAGGGCGGCCAGTTCCCTCTCGACGGCGGGCCGGTCGGTGATCGAAATCGGCAAGGGGATCACCGATCCACTGCGTGCGGCCTCGCCGTCGGCAATCCGCGCCATCGCCTTTGCGTTGACATCAACGACGGCAACCCGGTATCCCGCACCGACGAGCGCATCGACGATCGCCTCGCCGATGCCGCGCGCGCCGCCGGTGACGACGGCCAGCGCAGCGTTATCCGTCCCCGCAGTCATGCTCCTCCTTGACCAGGCGTTCGATCCGGTTGATCGACGGCCGCAGCAGTGCCACTGCCTGTGCCACGGTGTCGATCAGGTCGAGGTGGCCCGCACTGGCCACCCAGGTGTCTATCGCAGTCCGGTTCGCGGCGTTGATCGCGCTGGCCGCCAGACGGGGGAGCATGTCCGAGGACTCGTCGGCTCCCAGCCGGGCCGCAACCTCGTGGGTCATCTGGTCGATCCAGTCATCGTTGAGCCGCAGCAGCGTGGCTCGCAGACCGGGACTACCCGCGTACATTCTGGCCCGAATCAGAAAGAAGTCCGGTTCGGCGCTGAT
Source organism: Mycobacterium sp. UM_Kg1 (assembly GCF_000972925.1). NCBI lineage: Bacteria > Bacillati > Actinomycetota > Actinomycetes > Mycobacteriales > Mycobacteriaceae > Mycobacterium > Mycobacterium sp. UM_Kg1. The sequence continues at coordinate 39,364 of NZ_JRMK01000002.1, forward strand.
GGTCTGGGCCACCGCGGCCGACGCCTCTGCCAGCGCGCCCCACAACGACGTCGAGCGGGAAGAGCGAAATCGTTGCGCCGCCTCCTCGAGGCGCTCGGCGTACCCGTCGAAGAGCAGGTCCTCTTTTGCGGCGAAATGATGGAAGAACGTCCGGCTGGCCACGCCTGCGGCAGCAGAGATCTGCTCGACGGTGGTCGATTCGTAGCCGTTGGTTTCGAACAGTCGGATGGCGCAGGCAACCAGCGCTTGCCGGTTCCGCTCTCCCCGTGCGCGCCGAAGGTCCACCGGCGTCACCGTCGAAGGGTCGCCACGCCCGACGACAACGTCACGTTGGGTCCCTGGCTTGCGCGAAACCGCAGATCTGCGCCGTCCCGCCATATCTCGGTACGCAGCCCTTGGCCGAGCAGCACCGGCTTGGCGAATCGGCAGCTGATCGACCGCAGAGCGTCCGGCTCGCCCTGGCCGGCCGCGTTGATAACGGCACGGGCCGCGAAACCCAGGGTGCACAGGCCATGCAGAAAGACGTCGTCGAACCCCGCCCGGTTTGCGGCTGCCGGATCGATGTGCAGTGGGTTTCGATCACCGCTGAGTCGGTAAAGCGCCGCCTGCTCCGGGCGAATCTCGTCGTCAACAGTGAAGTCGGGGACTCCGGTTGGTTCGTCGGCCGGGGACGGTCCTCGCTCGCCGCCGAATCCGCCGGCGCCGAGAACCATGGTCTGCCCGACGGCGACGAACAGTTCGCCGTCGGCATCCTCTCCGCGGGTTGTCACTTCGATGGCGGCGTGCTTGCCCTTGTCCCACGCGGCCGTGACTTCGCCGCTGACGTTCACCTCGCCGCGGGGCCGCAGTGGGCGCCTCAGGGTCAGTGACTGGCCCCCGTGCACGATCGGCGATTCCCCCAGATCGAGCATCGGGCGCAAGTCCTTGACGGCCCACCAGTTGGCCAGCAATGCGAACGTGGGCAGGACGGTGAGCCCGCCGTGCTCGTTGAGCATGCTGAGTTCTCCCGGCGGCCGGGCGCCGACGCCGAGGGCGTACAGGATCGCGTCGGTCTCAGTCCAGGCGAATGTCGTCGCCTTCAGCGGCGTGCCTACCAACGCGGCGGAAACGGACACCGGGCCCTCCCTTGACATAGAACGGATTGACGCCAACTGTTCAATCGTGCAGTATTGTCGCAGTAACTGCAACTAGTTTCGGGGAGATCGCGATATGAAGTTCGGTGTCTTCATCCTCGGCGACAAGCCCAACCACCTCAGCGAGCAAGAGGTCTTGGCCAATGTGCTGGAGGAGGCGCGCTGGGCCGAGGAGCTGGGATACGACCAGGTGTGGCTCGCCGAACATCACTTCTCGCCCTACGGCATCCTGGCGGATCTGCCGTTGGTCGCTGCCGCGATCGCCGCGCAGACCGAGCGCATCCGGATCGGCACCGCCTGCATGGTGGCGCCGTTCCACAATCCCGTTCGCCTCGCCGAACGCATTGCCATGGTCGACGTACTTTCAGGTGGCCGTTTCGATGCGGGCTTCGGGCGCGGCTACCAGGCGCACGAGTTCAAAGGCTTCGGGATTCCCATGGATGAGGCGACCGCGCGCTACACCGAGGCCGTGGAGATCGTGAATCAGCTGCTGACACAGGAGAGTGTCAGCTACGAGGGAAAGCACTTCCAGATTCAGGACGTCACGGTCTATCCCCGCCCCGTTCAGGATCCGGTGCCGGTCTGGGGAACGGTGATGAAGACCCCGTCGAGCTTCGAGTGGCTTGCCGACAAGGGATTCGGTGCCATCATCGGAAATCCCTACACTGTCGATCCGGACCTCCAAGGCGCGCTCGACATCTATCTCGAGACCCAGGCGAAGAAAGGTCTCGCCGCCGCCACCGACAAGGTCTGGGCCCTGCTGAATGCCTTCTGCCACAGCGACGACCAGTTCGCGCGTTCCTATCCTCGCGAGAGCGTGGAGTTGTCCATCGAACGTCACCGCGCGTATTCAAGCCCCTTCGAGCGCGGCGGAGAGATCCCAGCCGATTACAAGGCTTACTCGGACTGGTTCGAAAAACACGACAAGCAGAGCTACGAGCAGGTCCTCAACTCGCACCTGACGCTCATGGGTGATCCCGATCGCATCATCGACAAGATGCGCACGGTGATCGACATGGGTTGGCGCAACATCATGCTGCGCATGTCGCGCGGCGGTGCCATGGATCGTTCCAAGGTCTACGATTCGATGAAACTCTTCGCCCAAGAGGTGATTCCGGCGGCGACCGAGCTCGCGGCAGCGCCGGCTTGAGTAACGAGCTCAACGACCGGCTGCGCACCGTACTGTCGCTCGATCCAGCGCAACCCGCGATCGAGTATCGGGGCGAGTGGACCGATTGGGCTGCTGTGAACACAGTGGCCACCGGTGTTCAGGAGCTGCTCAACACCGGCGGACTGGGTTCCGGATCCCCGGTCGGTCTGGTGCTTCGCAACCATCCGGCCCTGGTCGGGGCGCTCATCGGAGTACTGCTGTCGGGTGCGACAGTGGTGACCCTCAATGCGTCCCAGGGCGATGCCGGCCTGAGCGCCGAGATTGCCGAACTGGCGCCGGCAGCCGTGATTGCGCTCGACACCGACTGGCAACGACCCGGACTCGCGGACTTCGACGGCGCGTTGGTCCTCAGCGTTTCGCTGCAGCCGGCCGCGGTCACCGTCCGCCGACGTCCTGAGACCGGGGTTCCGGCTGCGTTCCGTGCAGAGCTGGAAGGTGTGGCGGTTCAGATGCTGACCAGCGGGACAACCGGCCCTCCTAAGCGGATTCCCCTGTCCTACGAGGCGTTCAGCCGTACTGTTGCCGCCGCGGAGGCGCACTACTCCGGCGCCGCGGCCGGTACGCCGCGGCTGCGGTCGGGGGTGGCCATCGTCAGTTCGCCGCTGGTCCACATGTCCGGACTGTTCCGGACGCTGCTCAACGTGTGCCAGGGGCGCAAGATCGCGTTACTTGAGCGGTTCGGGGTGCCGGAGTTCGTCGAGCTGGTGTGTCGGCACCGGCCGCGAGCTGTCAGCCTGGTGCCCTCGGCCCTGGTGATGATTCTCGACGCGCAGGTCGACCGAGAGGTCTTCGACAGCGTCGAAGTGGTCACCTCGGGCACCGCGCACCTACCGGTCGCCGTGCAGGAGGCCTTCGAGGAGCGTTACGACGTGGCCGTGCTGCCGTCTTACGGCGCAACGGAGTTCGCCGGCGGGGTCGCAGGCTGGAACCTCGCGCTGCACCGCCGGTGGGCACTGGCCAAACGCGGCAGTGTCGGCAGACCGCAGCGCGGACGCGAGGTCCGCATTGCGGCGCTCGACGGTGACACCGAAGTCTCCCCGGGGACCCAGGGACGCATCGAGGTGCGTACCGGCGGCGGGGACTGGGTGGCCACCACCGATCTCGGTCGCTTGGACTCCGACGGCTTCCTCTATGTGGACGGCAGAACCGACGACGTCATCGTTCGGGGCGGCTTCAAAGTCGCGCCCGCCGTGGTGGTCGCTGCGCTGCGCAGCCACCCGGCCGTCCGCGACGCCGGGGTCACGGGTGTGCCCGACGAACGCCTCGGCTCGGTTCCGGTTGCGGCCGTGGAACTCGCCAGCGGCGCCAGCGCCGGACCGGATGAACTGCTGAACTTCCTCAGAGACCGGCTGACCCGCTACGAGGTGCCCGCCGCGTTGATCGTCGTGGATGCGCTGCCGCGGACCGCGTCGCTGAAGGTCAGCCAACCGAGATTGCGCGAACTGTTCGACAAGGAGGTCCCTGCGTGACGGCGATCAGAGGATCGGCGGCAGTCGTCGGGGTTGCCGACGACGTCTCCCCGAGCGGGATCATCGACGTGCCGCTGCGCGAGTTGGAGGCCCGGGTGATCCGGGCGGCCCTGGCCGATGCCGGTCTCACGCTGAGCGACGTCGACGGGTTGTGCACCTGCACGGGCGGCTCCCTGATGCATTCGGTCGAACTGGCCGAGTACTTGGGAATCGCCCCGCGGTTCACCGATGCGACGCAGACCGGCGGGGCCAGTTATGGGCTCTACGTCGAGCACGCCGCAGCTGCGATCGCCGCGGGAATGGCCGAGACAGTCGTGATCGTGTATGCGTCCACGCCGCGTGCCGCGCGCAAGCGAGGGGAGAAGGGGCTGGGTGTGTTCGCGACGCCGGAGCGTCTCGAATGGGAGACCCCGTACGGCGTGATGCCCCCGATCAGCGCCTACGCCCTGGCCGCTAACCGGCACATGGCCCAGTTCGGCACCACTGCCGAACAGCTCGCACAGATCGCCGTCGACACCAGAGCGTGGGCTGCGCGCAACCCCCGCGCACACCTGCGGGACCCGATCAGCGTGAATGACGTGCTGGAGTCCGGATACCTCGCCGAGCCGGTGCACAAACTGGAGTGCTGCCTGGTAACCGACGGCGCCGCAGCCATCGTGGTGACCAGCGCAGAACGTGCCCGGTCGCTGGCCCGGCCGCCGGTCTACGTACTCGGCGCGGCCTCGGCTGCCTCGCACGCGATGATCTCGCAGATGCCCGACCTCACGGTCACTCCGGGCGCCCGCTCCGGCCCCGCGGCCTTCGCCGCCGCGGGCATCACCCCCGGTGACGTCGATGTCGTGCAGTTGTACGACTCCTTCACCATCACCGTTCTACTCGCCTTGGAGGATCTCGGCTTCTGCGCCAAGGGCGAGGGCGGTCCGTTCTGCGGTACCGGTGTGTTGGCCCCCGGGGGTGCGCTGCCGGGCCAGACGACGGGCGGCGGACTCGCCTACACGCACCCCGGAGCGTTCGGAGCGTTCCTTCTCGTCGAGGCGGCGCGTCAGCTTCGCGGCGAATGCCAGGAACGGCAGGTGGCCGGCGCCGAGGTCGCGTTGGCCCACGGCACCGGAGGCGTGCTGTCGGCGACCTCGACGGTGATTCTCGGGACGGAGGCAACGCTATGACCGACACCCCAGCTGCGATTCCCGTGCCCGAGCCATCCGCCGTCAGCGGCCCCTTCTGGGATGGCACGCGCCGGCGCGAATTACACATACAGCGATGCGACTCCTGCTCCCGGCTGGTCTGGTATCCGCGATTCGCCTGTTCGCACTGCGGAGGCGACCAACTGACCTGGGAGCGGGTCTCGGGTAACGGCACGGTTTACGCGGTCAGTGTGCACCATCGGCCCGCTCTGCCGGCATTGGCCGATCGGGTGCCGTACTCGGTGGTGTTGGTGGATCTGGACGAAGGCGCACGCATCATGTCCAACGTCTTCGGTGCGCCGCCGGCCGTCGGTGCTGCGGTCAGGGTTGCGTGGTCGCCCCTGCCGGACGGTCGGAATCTGCCGACCTTCGAGCTCATATGAACGATTCCGAGGAGCTGTATCGGCGGCGGGAAGCGCTGGTGCTGCGGCACGTCGCAGCAGAGAACGACCGTGATCTCGAGGCGATCATGGCCACGTTCACCCATGCGCGCTACGAGATCATACCGACGGGGGAGGTCTTCGACGGCGAGAGCGCGGTACGCGCGATGATCGAGCAGCAGTGGGCCGAGCTGCCCCGCATGCGCTACGCCCCCGAGGCGCTGTTTCACTCCGAAGCCGGGTTGGTCGTCGAAACGCGAACAACCTGCCCTGGAAGCTCGTTCAATATGTTGAGCGTCAACCTATTCGGGTTCATCGGTGACGGACTCGTGCTGGAGCGCTGCTATTTCGACCGGCTGCTGTTCGCCGACGAGCTGGAGAAGGTTCCGAAGCAGCACGACTGAACAGGTGTCGTTCTATTGTAGAGTTCTGTGTCGGACCGTCGAGGAGTAGGGATGTCAGCCCAAGTGGACGCCGCCTTGTCGTTGCAGACCGGTGATCGAGCGCTGGCACTGTACCGCTTGATGAGCAAAATCCATCACGGCGACAAGCGCGTTCGCAAGGCGCTGTCCTCCGGCGAGGCGACCATGAGCTACTGGCCGGTGGACGGCCAGGAGGCCATGTCGGCCGGCGCGATGCTCGCACTGGCCGACGGCGACCAGGTCGTCACGACCTACCGCGGTCTGGGCGACGCCCTTGCCAAGGGGATCGATCTGCCCGGCTACTTCGCCGAGATCCTCGGCCGCCGCGACGGGCTGTCCAAAGGCAAAGCAGGCGCCATGGGCATCTACGACCCCGATCACGGCATCGCGTGGACCACCGGCATCGTCGGCGCCGGACCGTTGATAGCCAACGGGATTGCGCTGGCGGCACTGCGGCGGCAGACCGGCCAGGTGGTGCTGGTCAGCTTCGGTGACGGCGCCACGAGCATCGGGTTCGTTCACGAAGCCATGAACCTGGCATCCCTGTGGTCCTTACCGGTGATCTTTTTCTGTCAGAACAACTCCTGGGCCGAAGCCACCTCGTTCGACCGCTACACGCGCACCGAGCGACTTTCTGATCGCGCACCGGCCTACGGTATGCCGGGTGTCACGGTCGACGGGACAGATCCCCAAGCGGTGTACGGCGCGGTCAGCGCGGCAGTCGACCGCGCCCGCAGCAACCTGGGACCCTCGTTCATCGAGGCGGTGGCTTACCGGTTGCAGGGGCACTACTTCGGCGACACGATGGGATACGCCGACCAAGACGAGCTTGCCGCCAAGCGAGCCGACCCGCCGTTCGCGCGGTATCGCCGGCGGTTGATCGACGACGGCACCGCGACCGCCGCGGAACTGGATGCCATCGACGCCGAGACCGCCGCGGAGGTGAATTCGGCGTTCACTGCCGCGGTGGCCTCGACGCCGCCGGATGTCTCCGAGCTCACCCAAGACGTCTTCGCCGACGGCGGCTGCGAGTTGGCCAGTCCGGGGCCGGTTGCGGTTGCTCCGCCGGGGGCGCAGACCGAGGAGATGGGCTTGGTCGCGGCCATCAATCGCACCCTCGACCGTGCCATGGCGGCCGACGAGTCGATCGTTCTGCTCGGCGAAGACATCGGCGACCGGTCTGGCGGCGGAATGTTCAAGGTCACCGCCGGCCTGTCCGCCAAGTACGGGGAACACCGCGTCCTGGACACCCCCATCGCGGAGTCGGCGATCATCGGGACAGCCATCGGCGCCGCTCTGGCAGGGCTGCGGCCCGTCGCCGAACTGATGTTCATGGACTTTCTCGGCGTCGCAATGGACCAGATCGCCAACCACGCCGCCAAGGTCCGCTATCTGTCGGGAGGCCGCCACGGCGCACCGATGGTGATCCGGACAATGGTGGGAGCCTCCGCGGGCCCGCAGCATTCGCAGGCCTTCGAAGCATGGGCCATGCACACGCCGGGCTTGAAGGTCGTGTGGCCCAGCACCGCCGCCGACGCGGCGGGCCTGCTCAGGGCCTGTCTGGATGACGACGACCCGTGTCTGTTCGTGGAATCGATGAAGCTGTACTACGGCGGGGGGAAGGGACCGGTTCCGGTCGACGACTACGTCATTCCGCTCGGGCAGGCCGACGTCAAGCGGGCCGGATCCGACGTCACCGTCGTGGCCTACGGCGTCATGGTCCACGCCGCCCTGGAGGCCGCCGGCCAGCTCGCAGCCGAAGGGATCTCCGTTGAGGTGGTCGACCTTCGCACCCTCGTTCCCCTGGATCTGGACACCGTTCTGGCATCGGTGGGCAAGACGACCCGCCTCGTCGTCACCCACGAGTCAGTCGGTTTCTGCGGTCCGGGCGCCGAGATCGCCGCGGCCGTCGGTACGGAGTTGTTCGGAGTGCTCTCGGCACCCATCCAGCGGGTCGCCGGTACCTACACGCCCGTGCCCCGGGCCGCCAGCCTCGAAGCGGCCTGTCGGCCCGGAGCGGCGCAGATCATCGACGCCGTCAGGAGGATCGTGTGACCGAGGTGCGACTACCGAAGCCCGGCGACGCCATCACCGAGGCCGAGATCACCGAACTGCATGTCCCAGAGGGCGCCCAGGTCACCGAAGGCGATCCGCTGTACACCATCGCCACCGACAAGGTGGAGATGGACATCGAATCTCCGGTGTCGGGAACGGTCTCCTGGTCGGTGCAGCGGGGGCAGACCTACGAAGTCGGCGTGCTGGTCGCCGTCATCTCATGACCGCCCTACCGGCCGTGGTCGACCTGCAGGCCCCGGAGCTCTCCGCCCGGATCGACGGCGACACCCTGACTGTGACCATTGATCGTCCGGAGAAGCGCAACGCCTTGACGGCGGACGGCTACCACGGCATCAAGCGGGCGGCGATGATCGTGGCTGACGAACCCACGCTCCAGTTTCTGGTGCTGACGGGCGCCGGTGACGTGTTCTGTGCGGGCGGCGACATGAACTCGGTCGGTAACCCTGATCGGCGCTGGGATTCGTTCACCGACGCCTACGACGCGACCCCGTTCGAGACGCTCGGCAAGATACCGAAACTCGTCGTGTGCGCCGTCAATGGGACGGCGCTCGGCGGCGGCCTGGTCATGACGCTGTACGCGGACTTGGTGATCGCCTCCGACCGGGCGCGGCTGCGCGTACCTGATCTGACGCGGGGAGTCTATGAGGCGTTCATCGCCGCACGCATTCCCCAGCGGATTGGAACCCTGCGGGCGAATCACCTGGTGTACGGCAACGATTGGATCGATGCCGCAGAGGCCGAGCGATTGGGTCTGGTCGGGAAGGTGGTCCCGCATGAGACTCTGGCCGCCGAAACGGCCGCGCTGCTTGAGCGGGTGCGCAATACCGGTCCGGCCGCGCGCGCGGCGATGAAACGGGAGATGGCTCGCACGCTGCCTGCGGTCGACGTGTCCGGTTACTGGGCCTCGATGGGCACGGCTGAGCAGATCGAGGCGTTCACCGCATTCCTGCAGAAGCGGCCACCGAACTGGCCGGCGACGGTTGACCGGGATGCGTTTGTGGCGACTCGCCGGCCGGACTGGGCCGGATCCGATGCGGAAGGGGACGTAATTCCTTGATCAGAACGCGATTCACTGAGGTGTTCGGGGTCGCTGCGCCGATAGTTCAGGGCGGCATGCAGTGGGTCGGGCGGGCGGAGTTGGCCGCGGCGGTGTCGGAAGCGGGCGGCCTCGGTTTGATCACGGCGTTGACCCAGCCCACGCCGGCCGCACTGGCAAACGAGATCGCGCGGGCCCGAGACTTGACCGACAAGCCGTTCGGGGTGAACCTCACCATCCTGCCGACCATCAACCCACCGCCCTATGAGGAGTACCGACAGGTCATCGTCGACGCAGGAATCAAGATCGTCGAGACTGCCGGCTCCAATCCAGCCCCGCACCTGCCGATTTTCCATGACAACGGCATCAAGGTGCTGCACAAATGCACCTCGGTGCGGCACGCGGCCAAGGCCCAGGATCTTGGCGTTGACGGCATCAGCATCGACGGATTCGAGTGCGCCGGGCACCCCGGAGAGGACGACGTACCCGGTTTGGTGTTGATTCCAGCCGCTGCCCGGGTGATCGACATCCCGATGATCGCGTCCGGCGGCTTCGCTGATGGGCGTGGCCTGGCCGCCGCACTTGCCCTGGGTGCCGACGGTATCAACATGGGGTCGCGCTTCATGTGCACCGTCGAGTCGCCGATTCATCCCAACGTCAAGGATGCGATCGTCGCCGGTAACGAGTTGGGAACCGAATTGATCTTCCGCACACTGCGCAACACCGGCCGCGTGGCCAGCAATACCATTTCGCGCGAGGTGGTGAAGATTCTCGACGACGGTGGGCAGTTCGAAGACATCGCCCACCTGGTTTCCGGGCAGCGCGGAGCACAGGTCTACCAGACCGGCGATCTGGAGGCCGGGATCTGGTGGATCGGAACCGTGATGGGATTGATTGACGACATACCCACGGCTGGCGAGCTGGTAGCGCGCATCGTGGCCGAGGCAGAGCAGATCATCGGTGGCCGATTGGCTGGAGCAATCCGATGACCGAGCTGCCGCGGGGGACCGCCGAACTGACCGGGTGCGACGAACTTCTCGTCGCCAACGACGGCCCGGTGCGGATCGTCACGTTGAACAATCCCGCGAGCGCCAACGCCGTGAACAATCGGATGCACGGCGCATTCGCTCGACTGTGGACCGCGCTCGGTGAGGACGCCGACGCTCGTGCGGTGCTGCTCACCGGCACAGGTGATTTCTTCTCGGCCGGCGGCGACCTCGTCGAATGGCTCACCACCCATGTCGAGAACCCGGTGACCCGGCGGGAAGGCATGCGAGATGCGCGCCGCATCGTCCGCGACATGGTCGACTTCCCGCTTCCGATCATCGCGTCGGTGAACGGTCCCGCCGTCGGATTCGGCTGCAGTATCGCCGTTTTATGCGACCTGGTCCTGATGTCGGATCGGGCCTACTTTGCCGACACGCATGTCGCCAGCGGCTTAGTCGCCGGTGATGGTGGATCTGTGCTGTGGCCGCTGTTCATGAGCTTGCTCAAAGCCAAGGAATACCTCCTGCTGGGCGAGCGCATCGGTGCCGAGAAGGCGGTCGAATTGGGGCTCGCCAACAGAGTCGTCCCGCATGCCGACATCAAGTCAGAGGGACTCGCCCTGGCGCATCGCCTGGCCGCACTGCCCCCGCGTGCGGTTCAGGACACCAAACGCACGCTCAACCTGCACGCCGAGCGTGCGGTAACCGCCATCCTCGACTACGGGATCTCGGCAGAGACCGAGTGCTTCACCACCGCCGAACATCGCGCCGCGATCGACAAGTTCCTCAACCGGTAGCCGCGGCGATGACCGAGCAGGCCCATATTCGCCGGGAGGATCGGGACGGCATAGCCCTGGTCCTGGTCAACCGTCCGGCCCAGCGCAATTCGCTGCGCTACGAGTCGTGGACGCAACTGTCGGAGGCGCTGTCTGATCTCGGCGGCGCACGTGGGCTGGTGATTGCGGGTGAAGCCGGGTTCTTCAGCGCCGGCGGCGACCTGAAATCGGGGCCAGCGCACGGGGAAGGACCGATGGGTCCGGCAGGACGGGTTGAGCACGCGCATCACGTGATGATGCAGCTGCGACGGATTCCGGTGCCGACCATTGCGGCAGTGGAGGGAGCAGCGATCGGGCTCGGCTGGAGTCTCGCGCTGTCCTGCGATCTGATCGTTGCGGCCCGGGATTCGTTCTTCGCCGCGCCCTTCGTGGCTAGAGCGGTGGTGCCCGACGGCGGAATCGCTTGGCGGCTGACCCAGCAGCTGGGCCGTCATCGAGCGTCGTCGCTGCTTCTGCGGGGGAGCAGGGTGCCCGCTGAACAAGCCCATGAGTGGGGCCTGGTGACCGACGTCGCCGAGCCTGGTGGCGCTGTCGCTGCGGCTCTCGACATCGCGCGGGAGCTGGCCGAGGCGGACACCGGAGCAGTCGAGCTGACGAAGCGGCTCATCGCGTCGGTCGAAGAGCCGCATCTGGCTGCGTTCCAGCCCTTCGAACTGGCTGTCGCGACCGTCGCACAGCAGCGTTCAGCCGCCGCGTCGGGCCGTGCCCAATTCGGTCACCGCGGAAGTCCCAGTCCCGCAGTGGATATCAAGTCGCGCTGAATCTCGCTGGTGCCGCCTCCGATGGTGTGCAGCAGTGACAACAGCAGTCCCTCGGAGAAGTGTCCGTGCAGCAGCGCGTCGGGATCATCGGGCAGTAACGCGCCGGCGGGCCCGAGGATTTTGGCACCCAGCTGCCGCAGTTCCGCGGTGAGTTCAGAGTGATAGAGCTTCGACAGCGACGGTAACGCCGGATCCAGTGTGCCCGCCGCCTGCTGGCTGGCCACACGGTAGGACAGGGCGCGACCGACCTCGACGCGTTCCACCGCGCGAACCAATGCCAGCAGATTGGCGGGGTCGTCCAACGGGTCGAACGAAGTGCCGCGCGCAGCACGGCACCAGTCGATGAGCTCGTCGAGGTAGCGCTGCGCCTGGGCCGCTCGGGTCACGTTGGAACGCTCGGCCACCAGCAGCGCTTTCGCAACGGCCCAACCCTGCCCCTCGGCGCCCACCAGATTGGCGGCGGGCACGCGTACGCCGTCGAAGAACTCCTCGGCGAACGTCGGATAGCCGGTCAGCGAACGAATCGGCCTCCGGGTGATTCCGGGCGTTTCGAGGTCGACGAGAAAGAACGAGATCCCGGCCTGGCGCTTCTCACCCGGTGGTGAGGTACGCGCCAGCACGAAGATCCAGTCGGCCAGTACGCCGTTGCTGGTCCAGGTCTTCTGGCCGTCAAGGATGTAGACGTCGCCCTCTCGACGCGCCGTCATCCGCAGTGCGGCCAGGTCCGATCCCGCTTCGGGCTCCGAATAACCCTGCGCCCACATCCGCTCGCTTCGCGCAATCTTGGGCAGATGCTCTTCCTGCTGTTCGGGCGTGCCGAATTCGAAGAGCACGGGTGCGAGCATGTTGACACCGTTGGTGTTGACCAAAGGCGCTCCGGCGTAGGCGAGTTCCTCCCGGATGACCACCTGTTCGACGACTCCCAGCCCCGCCCCGCCGTAGCGGGTCGGCCAGTGCGGGACGAACCAGCCTTGGGTGTGCAGCTCCTGACAGAAGGCGACCGCACGCTGGTGAGCGTCTCGGGGAAGATAGTCGGGGTTGGCCGCAGTGCGCCGGAACTCCTCTGGCAGGTGCTCGGCGAGCCAGGTTCGCAGGCGCGTGCGCAGCTGCTCGACGTCGGATCCACCGCCGAACCGCACGATGGGATCGAGCGGCACGCTCAGACCCGGTCCGCGGGCTTTGCCGATCGCTTCATCAGCTCCGCCACGTAGTTCTGGAACTCCTTCGAGCCGGTCACGACCGCCTGCAGGTCGTTGCTGGCCTGTTGGTGTGTCCTAAAGCCCATGTTCTCCCACGCCCGCAGAATGCCGGCCTTGGTCGCCTGCAGGGTGATCAGCGGGGCCTTGGCGATCTTGGCCGCCAGCGCCTCAACTTCGGCTTCGAGCTGTTCTCGTGGCACCACCCGGTTCACCAGCCCGAACTCGAGGGCTTGGTCGGCAGTGATCTTCTGGGCGGTGTAGAGGTACTCAGCCGCGCGCTTGTAGTTCATGAACACCCAGGGCTCAAACATCGTCTCCGAGCCCGGGAGGCCGAACCCGGGCACCAGCGGCATCTGAAACCACGCATCGTCACTGCACACGGTGATCTCGGGAATCAACGCCCACGTGGTGCCGCCTCCGATGGCGTAGCCGTGTACCTGGGAGATGACCGGCTTGGGGAACTCCCAGAGCTTGAGGACGGGCCACAGAAACAGTTGCGCCGCGGAGCGCCAGACCTTGCCCGACGCGTCGAGCTCCGCCTTGAACTCCGGGTAGCTGCCTTCGGGGACATGGCCGGAACAGAATCCTTTGCCATTGGCCTTGATGATGACGACCTTGATGTCGTAGTCGTACTGGGCGTCGTCGAGCGCTTCGTTGACGCTGTGCACCATCTCGGATGTCTGAGCGTTGGCCCGGTCCGGGTTGTTGAGGATGATGCGCGCGATTGCACCGTCCTTCTCGTAGATGACGTGGTCCAACTCTCGCGTCTGCACCTCAAGCTCCTCCTCGCCGTCCCTTGGCCGCGTGCGAGAATGCTAGCGCACGCTAGTGCAATTAAACACATATTGTATTAGTGTCCCACGTGAGAGGACGGTGGCGCCGATGACGACGACGGAACTGCGTTGGGATCCTTTTGATCGCACCCTGCATGCGGAACCGTACTCCGTGTGGAAGCGGATGCGCGACGACGCACCGGTGTACTACAACCCGGAGTACGACTTCTACGCCCTCAGCAGGTTCGACGACGTCATGGCTGCGTCCCTGGACACCGAGTCCTTCTCGTCCGAACACGGCATCACCCTCGACATGATCACCGACGATCCCTGGGGTCCACCCAAGGCAATGATCATGATGGATCCGCCCGACCACACCTATATGCGGAAAATGGTCAACCGCACGTTTTTTCGGAGCCGAATCGCCCAACTGGAAGACCACATCCGCCAGTTGTGCCGTGGCTACCTGGACCGCTACGTCGGAGCGGACGGATTCGACTACGTTCGTGACTTCTCCGCCAAACTGCCGGTGATGGTGATCAGCTCGCTGCTCGGTTTCCCAGAGGAAGACCACGACGACCTGCGGGAGTGGTCCGACGCGCAGATCCATCGCGACGAAGGCAACCCCGAGCGCACGGCGGCCGGCGACGCGGCCTCGGCAAACCTGTTCGCCTACTACCGCAAGCAGATCGAGCTGCGGCGCAGCGTTTCCCAGTCGGACGTGGTCAGTGACCTGATGAACTCGGCTCTGGTCACCCCGAACGCCGCCACCCGCGGATTGGACGACGGGGAGTTGCTGGTGTTCATCGCGATGATCAACGTCGCCGGCAATGAAACAGTCGCGCGGCTCCTGGGGTGGGCCGCCCTGACGCTGGCCCGCAATCCAGACCAGCGCGCGAAGCTGGTCGAGGATCCCGGCTTGATCGGTGGCGCTGTGGAGGAACTGCTGCGCTACGACGCCCCCTCACCGATCCAGGGCCGTTTCACCTTGCGCGACGTCGGTTACCACGGAACGGTGATCCCAGCTGGGAAGAAGGTGGCACTGCTCACCGGCTCCGCCGGTCGCGACGAGCGTCAGTACGACCGCCCCGACGTCTTTGACGTGACGCGGACCGGCATTCGGCACATCAGCTTCGGGCACGGAGCCCATTTCTGCCTGGGCGCCGCGCTCGCCCGGCTGGAGGCCAGGGTGGCGCTCGAAGAGACCCTCAAGCGTTTCCCCCATTGGACCGTCGACGAGGCGAACGTGGCTTTCGTCCATACCAACTCGGTCCGCGGCCCGGCGAGCGTACCCATCGCGCCGTGATCCCGGGTCTTGCGGTCCGCAACGACGGCGCGGTCCGTTGGCTGGTGCTGGACCGGCCCGAAGCCGGCAACTCGGTGACCCGGGCGATGCAGCAGGGCTTGATCGACAATCTCGCTGCGGCCTCAAGTGACCCGGACATCCGGGCCGTGGTGTTCACCGCCAGCGGTGATCGGCACTTCTGCACGGGACCCAACCTGAGCGACCCGAACATGCGCCCGAGCCGGGAGCGGATCGCCGGCGATGCGGCACGAATCCTGCGTACCGGCTCACAGGCAGTGGTCTCGGCTCTGCTTGACTGCGAGAAGCCGGTGATCTGCGCGCTCAACGGTGTGGCCGCCGGCGTCGGCGCGAGCATGGTGCTGGCGTGCGACCTCGTCGTCGCGGTGCAGAGCGCACGGCTCCTCGAGATCTTCGTCCGACGGGGGCTGGCCCCGGATGGCGGTGCCGCCTACCTGCTCGCCCGCAAGCTTCCGTTCAATGTGGCCAAGCGGCTGATCCTGTTCGGCGAAGAGCTGTCGGCGGCAGAGGCACATCGGATCGGGCTGGTGAATGAGGTGGTCGCCGACGGAGCGGAACTCGAGACGCTGGTCACCGAATGGGCGGAGCGGCTGGCGGCTGGGCCTACCCGGGCGATCGCCGCGGCGAAACAGATGCTCAACCAGGCCCTCGATGTGGACAGGTCTGTCGCATTTCAGACCGAAGCCCTGCTGGTCGAACAGGTTGCGGGAACCGCTGACGTCGCCGAAGGGATGGCCGCATTCACACAGCGGCGGGATCCCCGATTCGACGGTCGCTGACATCTCGGATCGATGCGATGAGCACCCCTGCGGACCGTGCCCGACAAGCACCAGCCGGCAACGCACCGGTGGACTCGAGCTTGGTCGGCAAGGTCGTCACCATCACCGGCGCCAGCGGTGGGATCGGCCGCGTTCTGGCTCGCCGATTCGCCCAATGCGGTGCCCGCGTCGCTCTGGTGGCTCGACGCGCCGACGAACTCGCGATCACCGCGCAGGCGATCATCGATGACGGGGGAGCGGCTTCGGTGCATGCCGCTGACATCCGGGATGAGACGCAGTGCGTGCAGGTCGTCACCGATATTCACCGTCGCTGGGGGGCACTCGATGTGCTGGTGAACAACGCGGCCGTTCCGGGCATCGACGAACAGGTCAGTGAAGCGACCTCCGCAAACTGGCACAATGTGGTGGCCACCAATCTTCTCGCCCCGATGATTCTTTCTCGCGAGGCCCTGACTCAGGCGATGATTCCGGCGCGCAGCGGCAACATCCAGTTCGTCTCATCGGCAGCGGCGCGCCACATACAACCGCGAAAAGCGCACTATGCCGCCGCCAAGCTGGGGCTTTCCGCGCTGGCGCAGACGCTGGCAACCGAGGTCGGCGAATTCGGCATCCGGGTCAACACCCTGGTGCTCGGCAGTGTCGCCGGGGCACTCTTCGACAGTTACGTCGCGCGCCGGTCCGCTGAAGACGGCGTCGACGCCGGTGCGCTCCGTCAGCACCTGACCACGATGAACGGACTCCGCAGGCTGGTCGAACCCGAGGAGGTCGCCGAGGTTTCGATATGGCTGGCCTCGGCAGCGGCCTCGGCCATCACCGGCCAGGACATCGCGGTGACGGGCGGATAACCGGTGACCGGGATGCCTGAGTATCGCCTTCTCGCCGATGGTCTCGACTTTCCCGAAGGCCCGGTCGCGGCATCGGACGGCTCGGTCGTTGTGTCTGAGATGGCGGCAGGCCGCATCACCAAAGTGCTGGCCGACGGAACCAGGCGACTCGTGGCCGATGTCGGCGGGGGACCTAACGGAATCGGCCGGCTTCCAGACGGCGCACTCGTGGTCTGCCAGAACGGCGGATCCCGGTTCGGAATCGGATGGTGGCCCTACGACCTCGCCGGATCGGTGCAGATCTACCGCCCCGTCGGTCCCCCCGACGAGCTGGTCACCCCGTGTCTGCAGTTGGTCGACGCGAGCGGTTCGGTGCGTACCCTCACCGCCGAGTTTGTCGACGCCGGGGGAAGGACCATGCCGCTGGTGCGTCCCAGCGATGTGTGTGTCGACGACGTGGGAGGGTTCTACGTCACGGACGGGGGCACGACCCACGGGCGCAGTCGGACCCTGACCGGTCTGCTCTACGGGACAGTCGACGGAGCGCTGCACGAGGTGGTCTATCCGCTCGAGATGCCCAACGGCGTCGCGATCTCGCCCGACGGCTCGCGGGTTTACGTGGCCGAGACACGCACCCGCCGGGTGTGGGAGTTCGAACTGTCCGGGCCGGGACGCATCCGCGGCGGACGCGGTCTGGCCACCGTTGCCAGTGGCGGTCCGTTGAACGTCGGCGGAGCCGATGGACTCTGTGTCGCCCCCGACGGCACCATCGTGGTGGCGACGCTGGGCACCGGGGGTGTGACCGCATTCTCCCCGTCGGGGAATCTGCTGGGGAGCCTGCCGCTCGATGACCCCCTGACGACCAATGTCACCGTTGATCCCGACGGCGAGACGCTCTACGTCACGCTGGCGGGCTCAGGCCGGCTGGTGGCGATAGACGGTTGGCGATCCGAACTCACCCGCCCGCGGCCGTGAATGTCTGCCCACGCTTGACCGGCCCGCATCGCCGGCAGGAGGGTGACGCTCAGCCCTGCGGTTCCTTGTTCGCCATCTGCTGGGCCAGGTTCGCGACGAAGGCGCCATAGCCGACTCCACCGTGGTCCGACATCACTGCGTCGTAGTCGTACTCGGGCGGCTCGCCGTTGTTGGGCCGCCACCCCGCGTCCGCCGTACACGCCTTGAAGCCCTCTTCGGGAAAGGCGTACCAGCGGCGTGCGTTCAGTTCGACGATCTTGGCGGCCTCGTCGTCGGGCACCGTCGCCAGCATCTCCTCGGCCCGAGCCCGGCTCTTCGGCCAGAACGAGTCCGAGTGCGGGTAGTCGCACTCCCAGGTGATGTTGTCGATGCCGATCTGGTGCCGCATACCAATGCCGACCTCATCTTCGATGAAGCAGCCGCTGATGTTGCGGCGGAACAGCTCGGAAGGCGCAATCGTCGGATGAATGTTCTGGTAGTACTTGTGTTTGCGCCATACGTAGTCGGCACGCTCGATCAGGTAAGGCATCCAGCCGATGCCTCCTTCGGAGAACGCAACCTTGAGGTTGGGGTGCTTGTGGAAGACCGGTGAAAACACCAACTCGACGGCGGCGGCCATCGAGGTGGTTCCCATCAGCGTCACCATCACCGCGAACGGCGCCTCGGCGGCGGTTGACGGCGGCATGCCCCCGGAACCGAAGTGCATGACTGCGGTGATGTTGGTCTCCTCCAGTGCCGACCACACCGGATCCCAATGGCTGCTGTGGAAGCTGGGCAGACCCAGGTTCATGGGATTGTCGGGCAAGCCGAGTGCGCGACAGCCCTTGGCGGCGTTCCGCTCGATCTCAGCGACCATGAGGTCGACATCCCAGAGCGGGCTGATCATCATCGGGATAAACCGGGCAGGATCGGTTGCGCACCACTCGTCGAGAGAAAAGTCGTTCCACGCCTGAACGCTGAGCAGCGCCAGCTCCTTGTCCGTGCCCTCAAGGAACACCGTGCCGCAGAATCGCGGAAATGAGGGGAAGCACAAGGCTGCGTGGACGCCGTCGATGTCCATGTCGGCCAGCCGCGCCTTCGGGTCGTAGCAACCCGGGATCATGTCGTCATAGCGCACTGGATCGACACCGAACTCCTCGGGCGACTTTCCGGCGACGGCGTTGAGTCCGATGTTGGGATAACTGCGACCCTCGTATACCCACTGGTGCATGGGCGGCTTGCCCTCCCGCGGGAATTCAACGATGCGGGGTCCGTCTTGCTGATACTTTCTCGGCAGCCGGTCGGTCCAGACGTGGGGTGGCTCGATGAGGTGGTCGTCGACAGACAACAGCTTCATGGATGGTTGCAGCGGCATCGGCGAACCCTCTCGGAGTCGGCTAAGCTGACGGGCATACAGAACACTTGAACAGAATCTGCTTAGTTGATTATAGACGGCGAGAGGGCGAAGGGCGAATATGGACCCCAGTGAGCGCATTCCCCGAGATGACTGGGTCGACCAGGACCTCCTCACCCGCGCAGAGGCGTCGCAGAGACTGCTGGCCGAGATCGCCGAAGTCACTCGACGGATCGAGGCGGGGGAGGCCGACGAGTTGATGCGACGCCGACTGTCCGGGATGCACGAGGCGCTCAAGCACTACCGGGACAGCTAGATCGCCGGCGGGCCCGCCACGTCAGCGACGTGGCAGCCCCAGCACCCTCTGCGCCACAATGTTGCGCTGAATCTGAGCTGTGCCACCGTAGATGCCGGCGGCCCGTGACCAGACGTAGAGATCCCACTCCAGGCCCTCCGCCAGGACCGGGGCACTGCCACGCAGATCCATCATCGTGTGCCCGAACTTCTGATCCGCCCGGGCCATCAGCAGTTTGTCAACCGAACCTTCGGCACCCGGAAGTGCCCCACGGATGCGCTCCGTCAGCGAACGCTGGACCTTGACCTGCAGAGCCCGCAGTTCGGTGTAGGCCTCGCCGAGCCGCGCCCTGGCCGCGGGTGTGTCGGCTATCTTGCCGGTTCGCACATCGTCTTCGAGGGACCGCAGCTGCACGGTGAGGCGGCTGATCCAGTTGATGTCACTCGGACCGCGCTCATAGGCAAGCAACTGATTGGCGATCGACCAACCCTGGCCTCGTTCCCCGAGCAGGTTCTCGGCGGGCACCATGACATCGGTGAAGGCCACCTCGGCGAACTCGCGGTTGCGTGCTGCGTTGACGATGGGCCGCACGTCGATACCCGGACTCGACATCGGTACCAGCAGAACAGAGATTCCCGCGTGCTTGGCGGCATCGGGCTCGGTTCGGCACAACAGGAAGCACCAGTCCGCAACCGCGGCAAAGCTGGTCCAGATCTTGCGCCCGTTGATGCGAAACTGTTCCTGGCCGTCAACGTTAACGGCCTCGGCCCGGGTTGTCAGGCTGGCGAGATCCGACCCCGCCTCGGGTTCACTGAACCCCTGACACCATCGGACCGACCCGGACAACAGACCGGGAAGCAGGTCCGCCCGCTGCCGGTCGGTGCCGAACAGCAGCAGCGCGCCCGCGAGATGCCCGATGCCTTCGATCGGCGGCGCCTGGGCCCGACCGAGCTCATCGTTGAGAATCGCCTCGTAGATGGGGGACAACCCGTGACCGCCGCATTCGCGCGGAAACGACAACCCGATATAGCCGGCTTCATAGAGCGTGTGGTGCCAGGCGTTCGCCGCATCAGCACGCAGCGCGGGGTCGTCGGGCACAGTCGCCGCAGGGGCGTGCTGTTGCAACCACGCCCGCAGGCGTTCCCGGAAGGCGGCTTCGGGCGGGCTGTCGGTGAAGTCCATGATCCTCGCTACCCCAGGTCTCGATCGTTGAGCCGCAGGTCTGCGATCCCGGTGTACTGAACACTCTCATCGCCGAACAGGCGGCGATTCAGCAGGATTCGGCGAAGGCGCAGATGGGCCGGATGCTCCCAGGTGATCGAGATTCCGCCAAGGACCTGCATGGCGGTCTCCACCACTTCACGGCCGGCGACCGACGCGTAGGCCTTAGCCGTCCTGGCGGCCAGGAGAGCGTGCTTGGCAGGCAGGTGGTCGACTGCCCATGCGGCGTGCCACAGGCAACTGCGCGCACCCTCCAGTTGAACGAGCGAGTCGGCAAGCAGATGCTGAATCGCCTGAAAGCTGCCTATCCTGGTGTTGAACTGGACCCGCTCACCTGCGTATCGGACCGCTTCGTCGAGCGCCCCGGCCATCACGCCGACAAGATCGGCGCTGACCGCCGTCAGCGCCAGGGCGACAACGGCGGTCCACCGGTCGGGGGCAATCGGATCGCCCAGTTTGCGCGGCGAGTCGAGGTCGGCGGTGGTCAGCGAGACCAGCGACCGCGTGAGGTCGAGGTTGGCCCCACATGTGTCCAGGCCCGGAGGCAGCGCCGCGGTCATCAGGCGGTGCGCTTCGCCTTCTCGCACCGCGAAAAGTACATGCGTGGCACCGGCGGCGTCCAGAACGACACCGACGTCCTCTGGACCCGCGAAATCCGAAAGGTTCTCTGCCAGAACCGGAGCCGCACGCAGCGACCCCTCGGCGGTCAACTCGACCTCCTCCATCGCGCCCGCAGCGGCGAGCAACTCGGGAGCCAGTGCACCCTGGCCCAAAGCGGGTACCGCGCAAAGCCGGCGCGCCAGCTCCTCCAGAGTGACCGCCGTCTCCACACCGCTGGCGTCGAGTCCGCAGGACTGCGGCGATCGCAGCCCCGGCAGGCCGAGCTCGACGACGCGCCGCCATTGAGCATCGAGGCCAGAACCGCTGGGCACAGCATCGGCTGAAGTGATAGCCATGGAGTCGGCAAGCCGGGCAGTGGTATCGCGAAGCAGCTGCTGCTCGGCGGTGAGACCGATGAACATCAGAGCGGGGCCCTAGTCTTCGCGCAGGGTCAGAGCGACCTTGGGGCATAGGCTGACCGCGGAACGGACGACAGCCGAACGGTCTTCGGCAATGGTCTCGTACCGCACCACGGCGAGATCCCGATCGTCGAGCTCGAAGACGTCCGGTGCAATGCCGACACAGACCGCGTTGGATTCGCAGAGCTCGCGATCGACCTCTACTCGCACTCGGCGCCCCTTCCCGATGATCGGAGACAACATCTGCCATCATACTGAATGATGAGACGCAGATTGTTTAATTGTTACATCAGGAAGGTGGTCCATGACCAGGCTCCGTAACCGAAATGCGTTGGTCACCGGCGGCGCTCAGGGACTCGGCAGAGCGATCTCTCGACGGCTCGCCGCCGACGGCGCCCGGGTCACCATCGTGGACCTCAACGAGCAGAAGGCCGCCGAGTGCGTGGAGCTCATCGCACGCGAGGGCGGCACCGCGTCCTTTGTGAAGGCCAACGTCGCCAAACGTGAGGACATCGCCGCCGCGGTACAGGCAGCGGCCGCCGACGACGTGCTGCACATCCTGGTCAATGCGGCCCAGTACTTCGCGATGCCCAAGGCCCTGGAGCTGGTGTCGGACAAGGATTGGGAACTGTCCGAGGCGACGGGACCGAAGGCGACATTCCGTTTCATGCAGACTGCGCACCCGTTCCTCAAGGCGGCGGGCAACGCGTCGGTGATCAACTTCGTATCGGGCTCTGCACTGGCGGGCATCGCCTATACCGGCCCCTACTCCGCGGCCAAGGGGGCGATCGGCGCACTCACCAAGGTGGCGGCCAACGAGTGGGCCGCACACGGGATCAGGGTGAACGCGGTCTGCCCGTTCGCCTTGACCGATGTGCAACGGGACATGATCGGCACCGAGTGGGACAACTACACCCGCACCGCCGCCGGCTCGCCGATGAAGCGAGGTGCCGATCCCGACACCGAGATCGCCCCGGCGGTGGCGTTCCTGGCGAGCGACGACGCCGGCTTCGTCACGGGGACCGTCCTGCACATCGACGGTGGGATGACGGAGCTGTCCACGGTCGACTATTCCCAGTCACCGGGGGTATTTGAACGCCCCTGACCTGTTCGCGCACAACGTCAGCGCAGCGTCATCTCCACGCTGGTATAGCCGCGCACCGTAGCGGTCAACACCCGCTCATGTGCGCCGATCGTGTAGTTGGGGAACTTCTTGGCGATGTATTCGAACACCATTTGTGCCTCACGGCGGGCCAGCCACTGCCCAAGACAGATGTGCAGGCCCCAACCGAAGTAGACGTCGTTGCCGCGGGGCCGGTCGAGCAGGAAGCGGTCGGGTTCGTGGTACCGCCGCTCGTCCCGGTTTGCGCTGCCCAGCAGCAGCAGCACCCAATCGCCTTCCTGCATGGTCACGCCGTGCAGCTCGACCGGCTTGGTCAGCGTCCGCGCTACCCAGTGACTGGGCGTGTCATAGCGCAGCGCTTCGTTGACGGCGACGGGGACGAGGCTGTGGTCGGAACCCACGCTCTGCACGACGCGCCGCCATTGGTCTGGGTGATCGTGCATGGCGACCAAACCGTTGGAGATCAGCTTCTGCGTGGTCTCGGATCCGGCGGCTGAAAGCAGATTGCAGAACATCAGCACCTCGTGCGGTGTCAACGCTCGGTCCTCGCCGATCTCCGGATCGTGGAAGGTTGCCTGCAGGACGATGCTGATCAGATCGTCGCCGGGATCGCGGCGACGCAGCGCGATGAGGTCGCCGATATAGGAGCTGATCTTTCTGCTTGCCTCGATCGCGGCGGGGGGCATCGCCACCTGACCCTCGTCTCGCCTCAAGAACTCTTCCCACCAGACTCGCAACTGCTCGCGATCGTCGGCGGGCACCCCGAGGAGATCCCCGATCACGTCGGTGGGAACCGAGAAGGCAAAGGCCTCCATCGCATCGACGGTGGAGCCCGGCTTCAGTCGATCGAGGTGGTGGTTGACCACCGCCTGCAAGGAGGCCTCCATCGCGGCAACGGCCCGGGGCGTGAAGAAGCCCTTCAGCACGCCGCGGATGCGATCGTGACGGGGCGGGTCCATCGAGATGACCGAATACTTACGCCCGTTGTCGTCCGGATTCTCCGGCGCCGGACCCCTTTTGGACGAGAAGGTCTCCCAGTCCCGCAGTGCAGCGGAAACATCGGCGAATCGGGACAGCACCCACCAGCGCTCCTCGGGATCTCGGTATACCGGGGCTTCGTTGCGCAGCCGGCGATACACCGGGTACGGATCGTCGAAGACCGCCCGGGAAAAGGGCGAATAGCTCAACTCGCTGCAGGCCGGCACGTGCGAACCTTACCACCAGGTGTAACAGTGGAACAGATTCTGCCCAAGTGACTTACTGATTCCTGGGTGCGCGCTCGATGAGTTCGAGCAGGGTTCCGTCCGGGTCTGTCAGCATCATCCCCCGATTGCCGCCCGGGAAGACGGCAGTGCGACCGGTCAGCATGCGGCCGCCGTGTTCGACGATGCCGGCGGCGAGCGTATCGATATCGTCCACCCGGAACGAAAGATGGGTCAAACCTGTCGAGTTCATGGCACGGGGCTCGCCCGCACCGCTGACGGGAGGGTTGTGGTAGGCCAACAGCTCCAGCCGGAAGTCGCCGCGCTGTAGATAGACCAAGTCGAGATCGAGTCCATCCAGGGCGAGCAGCCGAGCGCTCTCGTCGTCGCTGACCCGCATCGACCCGACTTCAGCAAAGCCCAGTGCGGCGCAGTAGAACGTGACCGACCTCTGAAGATCACGAACGCAGAGTCCGATGTGTGTGACTCGATGTTGTGACGTCATCGGGCGAGGTCGTCCAGGAGGTCGGTGTGCTCGCCCAGTAGGGGGGCGCGTGTCGGCGCGGATGCCGGCGATGCCCCGAATCGGTAGGGGATGCCGGGATAGATCACGGTCCGCCCCAGTTCGGGGTGCGCCACCGGAACGTGCATGCCTCTGGCGATGGCATGCTCGTCATCGAAGGCTTCGTGTGGCGGCAGTATGGCGCCCGCGGGAAAGCCGCGCTGCTGGCTGGAGAGGAAGAACTCTTTGGCGGGAAGCCGGGAGGCGATCAGAACGATCGCGTCGCGGGCGGCACTCAGAATCGCGGTTACTTCGTCATCTTCTCCGATGGCGGCCAGATCCACGGGCTGGTCGCGCGCTGCGGCCAACTCCAGGAAATAGGACTCCGGCAGCTCCTCGGTCAGCCCGAGTTCCGAGAGCCAGTCGAGCAGGCGGGGGAATTCCGCCGGTTTGCGCGGGAGCACGCCCGTGGTCGCGTAATGCCCGTCAGCGCAGCGCACCTGGACCGGCGAGCTGGGAATCGGGTAGGCATGCCGGCCGGTCTGCCGCAGACAGACCGCTTGGTTGACCAACCAGTGGTAGGTGGTCTGTTCACAGGTGACATTGCAGGCGGCGGTGACGTTGACGTCGACCAGTTGACCGAATCCTGACTGATCGCGATGCCCCAGGGCGATCAGGGCGCCGATCGCGCCGTACATGCCACCGATATTCGTTGCCTGATCGCCGGAGCCGCGCATCGGTGCAATCGAGTGGTCGTCGTATCCGCAGTTCCACACCTGTCCGGCCCCGGCGAGCATGCTCAGGTCGGTCACCGGGTGGTCGGCGCGAGCACTGCCGATGCCGAAGGGGGTGATTGCCACCCAGATCAATCGGGGCTGCTGAGCGGCCAGCTGTGCATAGTTGACCGCATCTCCGGCCAGCCGATCGCCGCCGGCGATGACGACATCCACTCCGGCAATGAGACGGTGAAGCAGTTCCACTCCCGCCGCAGTGTCTAAATCGGCGGTGACGCTGCGTTTTCCGGCATTCCCCGACCACCAGCGCAGGCTGCGGTCAACACCGGGTGTGTCGTCGACGAACGGTGGACGGAATCGATGCGGGGATCCCGCGGGCGGTTCGAGCACGACGACGTCTGCCCCGAGTTCGGCCAATACCCGGCCGGCAACCGGGGTGAACTGGTCGCTGATCTCGATGACCCGCAGGTCGGTCAAAGCACTCAGATCACACCTCGCTGGGTCCACTCGTCGAGCAAGGCGTCGTCGTGGCCGAGCAGCGCCCCCAGGATTTCGCGATTGTGCTGCCCCAGCTTGGGCGCTCCGGACGCCAGTCGCCACGGCGTGGCAGAGAACGTCATGGGAACACCCTCAACCCTGACCGATCCGATATCAGGGTGGGTGACGACGGGGAACAGTCCCATCCGGGCCAAGTCGGGATCGCCGTCGATACGTTCCCCGGGGGTCTTGACGACGCTGGCCGGCACGCCCGCCGCGATGAGCGTGTCGGCAAGAACGGCGGCATCGCGCGTTGCCGTGGCCGCGCCGATCATCGCGTCGATCTCATCGGCCGCGGCGAGGCGCTGCGACAGCGTTGCGAACCGATCCGAGAGCAGCGCCGGTTCATCGAGCACCTCTGCGAGCAGCGCGACTTCTCGGCTGTCACGGCAGGTTATCGCAATCCATCGATCGTCGCCCCGGCACGGGTAGATCCCCTGTGGGGCATGCTCATCGAAATCCGCACGGTTGCCGTGTCGTTCGGTGGTTCTGCCGTTGACCGTCCAGTTCAGGACCTCGGTCGGCAACATTGCCATCCCGGCTGGGACCGTCGCCAGGTCCACGTGCTGACCCTCGCCGGTACGCTCACGATGGTGCAGGGCGGCCAGGATGGCCACCGCCATATAGAACGCCGAAACATGGTCCATATAGGAAAATCCCCAGCCTGCGGGTTCCAGCTCCGGCATACCGCAGGTGTAGGTCAGCCCGCTGACCGCCTGAACGATCGGGCCCCAGGTTTTGAAGTCGCGGTACGGGCCGGTGTGCCCGAAACCGCAGTTCGACACGTAGATGATGTCGGCCTTGATGGCTCGCAGATCCTCGTAGCCGAATCCGCGGCTTTCCATCACGCCGGCTGCGAAGTTCTCGCAGACCACGTCACTGACCGCAACCAACTCCCGCAGCAGTTGCTTACCCTCGTCGGTGCGCAGGTTGATCGTCACGCCGCGCTTTCCGGCATTGTGGTTGTTGAAACCCGCGCCGAGGTCGACCCCGCGCCTCTCATCCACGTACGGGCCAACGCCGCGTAAGGCGTCCCAGAGGCCGTGATTGACCGGGTCTTCGACGCGGATCACCTCAGCGCCGAACGCTGCCAGGATCTTCGTCGCGCCCGCTCCGGCAAGTTGCCCACTGAGATCGCACACCCGGAGATGGGACAGCGCATCGGTCACCGCCGAATTGTATCGCAGATATACAGCTACTGTTCTATTGTTCATTAATGCCCCGGGGGCGAGCCGTGGACAACGACGGTGGCGAAGGTTTTCCGGCGAACGACGAGGAGTATCGACTGATGGGCGGACCAATGTCCGGAGTGCGCGTTCTTGAGGTCGCCCAATGGACGTTCGTTCCCGCTGCCGGTGCGGTGCTTGCGGACTGGGGCGCCGATGTCATCAAGGTCGAGCACCCGGTGACCGGCGACTCGCAGCGCGGGCTTCGCCAGCTCGGTCACGTCAAGGTCGAGGGGCCACGGAATCCCGTGATGGAACACGCCAACCGGGGCAAACGATCCCTCGCTCTGGATATGTCGACGCCGGACGGGTACGAGCTGCTCATGGACATCGCGCGCACCAGCGACGTGTTCTTGACGAACTTTCTTCCCGACGCCCGCAGGAAGCTGCGGATCGACGTCGATCACGTGCGTGCGGTCAACCCCCAGATCGTCTACGCCCGGGGAAGCGCTTACGGACCGCTGGGCGCCGACGCGGAGGTGGGCGGGTATGACATGACCGGCTTCTGGAGCCGCGCGGCGGGCGCCCTCGGGTCAACTCCCTGCGATCTCGATGGCGTGGTGCCGCAGCCCGGCCCGGCGTACGGAGACTCGATCGGCGGCATGGCCCTGGCAGGGGGCATCGCGGGGGCGCTGTTCGAACGCGAAAGAACCGGCGTTGCAAGGGTGGTCGACATCTCATTGCTCGGTGTCGGTGTGTGGGCCTCCGGCGTGGCGGTCAATGCGGCGTTGGTCAGCGGCGAGCCGTGGCAGACCACTCCCGCCGGGGCCAATGTCACGCCGAACAACCCGCTCGTCGGGTTTTACCGGACCGGTGACGGTCGGCATCTGAGCCTGTCCATGCTGCAGGGTTTCCGATACTTCGGCGACTTCTGCCGGCGCGTGGGCGTTCCCGAACTCGCCGACGACGATCGGTTCAGCAGCCACGCGGCGCTCGCCGCCAATGCGCCGGCGGCCATCGAGGTGCTGCGTTCGACCATAGCTTCCCAACCGCTGTCGCATTGGCGGGCTGTGCTCGAGGGCTTCGAGGGACAATGGGCGCCGGTGCAGAACACCGCCGAGGTTGCGGCCGACCCACAGGTGCGCGCCAACGGCAACATCGTCGCGGTCGAGCAGGACGGGGACACCTTCGATCTGGTGGCCAGCCCCGTTCTCTACGACGAGACGCCGTTGACACTGACTCCGATGCCCGAGTTCGCGGCGCACACCGAGGAGATCATTCTCGAACTGGGCGGCGACTGGGACCGGATCATGGCGCTCAAGGAGAGCGGGGCAATCGCCTGATCAGGCCTTCAGTACGGCGGCTGCACAGGATCCGCCGCCGCCGACGGCCTGCACCAATCCGAGGCGCGGTTCTCGGACCTGGCGCGGACCCGCTTCGCCTCGCAGCTGACTGACGATTTCGGCGGCCTGCGCCAACCCGGTGGCTCCGATGGGGTGTCCGCGGGCGATGCACCCGCCGTCGGTGTTGGTGGGCAGCGCACCATCACTGGCGAGCCCGCCCGTGCCGGCCAGCCGTATCAGCTCGCCGGGATCGGCAAGACCCATCGCGACCAGTGCCGTGATCTCCTCGCTGGCACACATGTCGTGCAGCGACACCACGGAGATCTCCGACGGCTCGACTCCCGCGCCCGCGTAGGCGAGCTGTGCAGTACGCCTCAGCTGCGAAGGGGGGCCGACGACAGGTCCGACCAGCGGCCATTGCGGATCCTCGGCTGCGCTCGTCTGCTCGATGGAAAGGACCGAGACCGACCTCGGCTGCCGCTCGGCGGTGACCACCACGGCAGCAGCGCCGTCGACTGATGCGTGACACATCATTTTGGTCAACGGGTCGGCGACCAACCGCGACGACAGCACGTCCTCGACGGTCACCGGATCGGGGGCCTGCCTGGCCGCCAGTGGGTTCAGCCGGGCCTGGTTGTGTGACTTGGCAGCGACGGCCGCGATGACTTCCGGGCCGCAGCCGGCATCGTGGAGCCAGCGCGCCGCCTCGATCGCATAGTGCGTCTGTGGGGGAAAGCGGTCCCAGAAGCCGACCGCCGCCGGAACCACGCCGCCGGGCTCCAGGGCGGTGGTCTTCTCGAAACCGATGGCCAACGCCGTACGGCAGCGCCCCGAAGCCACCGCCCATACCGCATGCCGTAGCGCCACCAAGCCTCCCGCCGAAGCACTTTCGGTTGCCGTCACCGGAATCCCGGTACGACCCAGCGCAAGCGCAACCCGAAGGCCGGTCTGCGGCGGGGCAAGGGCTGACGCGGTGAACACCTCACCGACATCGGCATAGGAGATATTCGCATCGGCCAGCGCTGTTCGCGCCGCGCGCACGCCGAGGTCGACCAACGGGACATCACCGTGCCGGCCGAACTCGGTGACCCCGATGCCGGTCAAGAATGTGCCCGTCATCGGCCACCACCTGTGAACATGGTGACGACGTCGTCGCCGAGGGTG
This sequence comes from Mycobacterium sp. UM_Kg1, assembly GCF_000972925.1. Taxonomy (NCBI): domain Bacteria; kingdom Bacillati; phylum Actinomycetota; class Actinomycetes; order Mycobacteriales; family Mycobacteriaceae; genus Mycobacterium; species Mycobacterium sp. UM_Kg1. The sequence goes on from NZ_JRMK01000002.1 coordinate 68,331, forward strand.
CGTTCGATCAGGCGACCCACCGATCCTGGCGCCGGCCTATCGCCGTCCACCAGCACCTGAAGCCGTCCGTCGGCGGTGTCGACCCAGGCAACGCTGTAGCCGGCGGTGCCGTAGTCGGGGTAGGGCGACTTCGACGGCACGAAGGTCGACGACCACACGGTCGCGCTTGGCTCAGACGTTATCGGCATGTGTCATCCTCATCGGGTAGTCGGCGTTGGAGCTGCCCAGGGCGGGCGGAGGCCGAAGCGGCACCGGTCCTTCACCGGCGAATCGCCAGGGCAGCCCGACCAGTCGTCCGGTTCCCAGTTCAGGGTCGGGATGGGCAATCTCGGGAAAGAACCCGCGAGCCACGAGGTGCGGATCGGCCACCAGCTCATCAGCCCGGCGGACCACCGCGGCCTCCAGTCCCGCGGCGCGCAGTTCGTCCACGGCTTCTTGGGAGCCCTGGCCGGCAATCAGCGCCACAACAGCCGAAGCCCGCACAGCTTCGCCGCGCCCTGCGTGCGATTCGGCGACGACCCAACGACCGTCTGCCGCACGGTGCACCCCGCGCGTCACCTGGTCGTTGTCGGCGCCGTGCGTCGTCGATGCGGCGGCAACGAACTCCGACACCGTAGAGGCAACGACCTCCGCCATCGACAGATCGACGACGGCGCCCCGCGACCGGCATGGGCCGATGGCCCACGCGGCGATGACCAGGGCGCCGATGACCGACGACAAGGGATCTGCGAGCACGGTACCCAGCCGGGCCGGCGTGCCGTCCGGGGCGGTGGTCAGCCCGGCGAGTCCGCCGTAGGACTGAACGTTGTTCGCGTACACCCGATAGCCCGCAAGTGGGCCGTCCGAGCCGAATCCGGAGACCCGGAGGACCAGGCGACCCGATGCGGCCAGTGCTGCGGGATCCACCCCCATGCGGTCAAGCCTCGAATTGCCCACGTTCTCGATCAGCACATCCGACAGAGACAGGATGGCGGCGACATCGGCTGCGGCCGTGGCAGAGTCGAGCTGGACACTGCGCTTTGAGTGGTTCGCCACGGCGAAGTAGGCACCGCGTTCAGGACCGGGCACCCCATCGGCGAAGGGGCCGCTGCGCCGGTAGATGTCGAGCCGGTCGGGGTCTTCGAGCCGAACCACATCAGCGCCCATAGCCCCCAGCAGCGAGCCGACGATCGGGCCCGCAAGGACATGCGTCAACTCCGCGACACGCAGGCCGGTCAGCCCTTGCCGGTCCCGGGCTGCACGTTCGCCCACACTGACGGTCCACGGGGGGCCCAGCACCGTTGCCTCGGATCGGTGCAGCCGAGCCGATTGCAGAGAGCCGCGGTGCACCAGCTGGGGCGACGTCAGCAGCTCCTCCGGGTGGTTCACCGGCGTGGAGGGCACACCGTGCGCCTGCAGCAGTTCAGCGCACACTGCCTTGAACCGGCCGGCGGTCCACTCCGTCACGCGGGCATTGATCAGCGCCGCGTGTTCGATACGGGCCGGCCGCTCGTCGAGGCCGGTGGCCCATTCGGGATCGCCGAGAGCCGCGCGCAGCCCCTTCCACTGATGGTTTTCCACAGCGGTGATGCGCACGTACCCGTCGCGGCAGGGGAAGACCCCTGAGGGAGCCAGATAGCGCCCACTGCCCGCACGACCCGGACACCGGTAGAGAACATGTGCGCACTCGGGGAGAGCGGCCGTGTAGATCACGGCCTCCTGGGCCGAGACGTCAACGCACACTGCTGCTGATTCCCGGTTACGCCTCTCCAGGCCGTGTAGCGCCGCGAGCGCGGCAACAGCGCCCACCGACTTCGATGCAACGTAACCGGGAGCGGTGATCGGTGCGGAATCGCGACTCTCGATGGTCGCCAAGAGGCCGCCGCTGGCCTGCGCGGTGATCTCTCCGCCGCCAACACCCGCGGCAGGACCGTCGGCACCGAATGCATGAACGGTGACCACGACGACGCCGACGACAGGTGCCGGCACCATACCCGCGTCGTCAACGATCACAATGTCGTAATCCCGCAGATCGTATGCGGTGCTGGGCTCCAATTCGCGCTTCTGGCGATCGAGGACCAGGTCGACAGCGGGTTCCGGTCCGAGCTCCGAGGTGATCAGCGGTCCGGCCCGGTGCCGGAGGGTTTTCGGCGTCCGGTCGGCTTCTGCGCCCAGTGCTGCGAGCAGCGCCACCGCAGCCGAACCCGACACCCCGTCGCCGATCTGGAGTACGCGGACGCCGGAGAGGAATCCGCCGGGGGACACGGCATGGTTCACCCTGGCTTCAGCTCCTGCGTTCGTGCGGACGGGTAGAACAATTGAACATTATGCGTTCTGTTGATGTCCACCGAATCGCCTTCCCACATGCACGCGTCGTGTTCTATCGTGATCAGCATGGCGATCACTTCAACCCTGTCCGAGGCGCGCTTCGAGGAGGCGGCCTTCTACCTGGGGGATCCGAATGCGACGTTCCGCGAGCTGCGCGAAGTCGACCCGGTGCACTGGTACGAACAGGGCAAGTTCTGGGTGATCACGAAGTACGATGACATCAAGGCGATCTCGGCTCGCCCGGAGAAGTTCAAGTCAGAGCGCATTGCCATCATGATGGATCTCATCGCGCACCGCGAGGGGCGGGATCCGCAGGGCTACGGCGCCAGGGGAATTCTGTTCATGGACCCCCCGGAGCACCGCGCCCACCGCAAGGCCTTGGGGGTTCGGTTCACTCCCGCCGCGGTAGCCAAGATCGAGGCGCGGATCCGTGAGGTGATCGCCTCGATTTTCGACGATCTGCCGGACGGCGAGTTCGACTGGATCGAGCGAGTTGCCGAGCCCTTCCCGGTTTATGTGTTCGCCCACCTACTCGGGGTTCCGGAGCAGGACTGGGCCAAGGTCGCGGGATGGGCGACGACGATCGCAAAAGTCGGAAGCGGAGTCGCAGACGACGGCGACATGGAGACGATATTCGGTGAGGTGGCACCGTATTTGATGGAGCTGGTCGCCGAACGGGCCGAAAACCCCACCGACGATCTTCTGTCGATGCTGTCGCAGGTGCGGATCGACGGGGAACCGTTCAACGAGATCCAGGTCATGACTTATGCGCTCACGCTCCTGGCGGCGGGCAGTGAGACGACGCAGAGCCTCATCGCCGGTATCGCTGCCTGCTTCGACCTGCACCCGGATCAGGCGGAGCAGGCATTCGCCGACCCGGAAGTCTGCACCAATGCCGTTGAAGAGGTCATGCGCTGGTGGACTCCCGTGATGAGCATGGCGCGCCAGGCCGCCCAGGATGTGGAGATCAGGGGCGCGACGATCCGCCAGGGTGACGGTCTTCTGCTCGCCTACGCCTCCGCCAACCGCGACGTCGACCAGTGGGGGCCCACAGCGGAGCAGTTCAACGTCCACCGTGCCGATGCCGCCGGCCATCTCGGGTTCGGGGTGGGGGAGCACTTCTGTATGGGGGCGGCCCTGGCCCGCCGAGAAGCGCGTGTGGTGCTCGACGAAGTGATCAAGCGGGCCCGCGGCATTCGGGTCACCGGTGAAGCCGTTCTCCGGCCGTCCGCTCTGGTGCACACGTTTGACCGTTTACCGGTGACACTCGACTACCGGTGATCGGCGGTTCCGCGATCCTCTGATGCCTGCGGGCCCGCCGGTTGCTGGTCGGGTTCAGCGGGACGCCAGCCACTGCGCGACGACTGCCCGATGCTGCGATCTGGCTCCCAGCGTCGCCGCCCGGACTGCCGCGCGGCGCAGGTGTACGTGGGCATCGTGTTCCCAGGTGTAGGCGATCCCCCCGAAGACCTGCGTGGCCCCTTCCACGACGCCGCGCAGCGAGTCGACCGCCCAGAACGCCGCCAGTGCGCCGAGAACGTCGGCGTCCGGGTGACCCGACTCGGCGGCATCGGCGGCGCGGTTGACCAGCGCACGCGCGACCTCGATCGCCGCACGACCGTCAACCAGCCGATGCTTGATCGCTTGCCGAGCCCCGATCGGCTGGCCGAAGGTCACCCGGATCTTGGCGTAGTCCACCGCTGCCGCATTGGCTGCCGAGGCGATGCCGATCAGTTCGGCGATAACGGCGATCCGCTCACGATTCGCGGCCTGCGCGTGCCGTTCGACGGCCTGCGCACCGGAGTAGATCTCGCGTAGGGGAGCGTCCTGCAGGCTGATACCGGCCGCCGGCGTGTGATCGAGGGGGCGCTGAAGCTCGCGGACAACACCGGGTCCGCCCGCGTCCACCACCCCCAGTACCGGCTCGCCGTCTTGGCGCGCCAGTACGATCAGCCGATCCGCCGCGCCGCCAAAGGCCACCTGCGGCCACTGCCCGCGCACCGTGCCTGCTGCGAGCCTGGCCCCGCCGTCGGGCAGAACAAGCGGCACCCCCGTCACACACCGCTGCTCGCACCATCCGGCCGCAGCCGCGGCGGCCAGGGGCACCGGCAGCGCGATCGCTCCCGAAGCTTCGGCCAGCACACACAGCGCCCGGAGCCCGCCGCCGCCACCGCCGTAGCGCTGATCGACCAGAACATCCGGCCAGCCCACCTCACGAACGGACTGCCAAAGGGATTCGTCGTATGCCGGCGTCGGATCGCCGAGAAGCGCACGAGTTCGCGGCACCGACCACAGCTGACGCACGATGTCATCGGCGGTGCGCCTCAGCTCATCGAGCTCCACGGCGATATCGGCCATGTCGGTGAAAGAGGTTTCGCGGTCAGGGGTCACGAGGAAGTCCCAACAATCGCTCGGCTATCACGTTGCGCTGAATCTCCGATGTACCGGCGCCAAACGTGGCGGCCCGCATCAGCAGGTAGCTTTTGGCCACGTTGCCGCGCTTGGCGGCCGAAGGCGATCCCGGCTCGAGCGTGCCCGCCGGACCCGTGAGCTCAAGGCCGAAGTTGGCCATTGCCTGATCTACCTCCGACGTCAGGAGCTTGGCCATCGAGGCTTCCGGACCCGGAGCGACGCCGTGGACACCGGCGGCCGTCGCCTGCGCCGCGATCTGCCGCAACGCCTCCACCTGAGCAGTGAAGCGCACCAGCTGGTCGGCGACATAGGAATCCTGTAGGCCGTCGTCGCTCAGGGCATTGGCCTCCTTCGCCAGGCCTACGAGAATGTCCAGCCGTCGCTCGATCCGGTGGGTGCGGCTCTGGCCGACTCTCTCGTAGCCCAAAGTGGACTTCGCCACCCGCCAGCCGCCGTGCAACGGGCCCAGCACGCGGTTCATCGGCACGCGCACGCTGTCGAAGAACACTTCACTGAACTCGGAATCGCCGGAAATCTGCCGGATGGGCCGGATCTGGATACCTTCGGAATCCAGATCGGCGAGCACGTAACTGATGCCTTCGCGCGGCTCGGCGTGCGGGTCGGTCCGCACAAGCAGATAGATGCGGGTCGCGAAATGTGCCTTTGACGTCCAAATCTTCTGGCCGGTGATCACCAGCTCATCACCGTCGATCACCCCGCGAGTCTTGAGCGAGGCCAAATCGCTGCCGGCATCGGGCTCGCTGAAGCCTTGGCACCAGATGTCCTGCGCAGACAGAATTCGGGGGAGAAAATACCGGCGCTGCTCGTCGGTACCCCACTGGATGATGGTGGGGCCGAGTTGATTGATGGCGCTTCGGTTGATCGGCTCGGGTGCGCGCGACGCGGCCATTTCGGCATTGAAGATCAGCTGCTGCACCGGGGTGGCACTACGGCCTCCGTAGGCGCTCGGCCAGGAGATCGCGGCGAGTCCTGCGCTGTTGAGTCGCTGCTGCCACAGTCGCATCCGGTCGAGCCGATCCGCTTCGGTGCGCGGCCTGGCCCGTATCTCGGGGGTGAGGGCCGTCGCCAGGAAGTCCTTGACTTCATCTCGAAAACTGCGGTCGGCGGCGGCCAGGGGAACACCGTAGCCACCGTCGCTCATGTGCGGCCCCGCGCCCCAGCAGCCTCACCGAGCCATCCTGCCATCATCCCGTAAACCGCCTCGATGGCGCTGCGCGCGGCCGCGGCATCGGCCTCAGTCGGTCCGAGCGGTTCGCACTCGACATTCCAGGTGATGGCAGTTCCCCCCGCGCCCAGGGGGCGAACCGTGACGACCGCTTCGAATCGTGATACCGGAAGCGGGTTGTTGACGATCGAGTAGCCCAATTCCATGCCGGCCGGGTCCAAGTGGGTCAGCGTCTCGATCACCGGCTCAGCGCCGGCGCCATGTATCGACCTGCGCATACCGATACCGCTGCCTTCGACGTCAATGCGGCTGTCGACCGGAATCCAGCTGGTGTCGCCGAAATCGGCCAGCACCGCCCAGACCGCGGCCGCCGGTGCGTCGACGTCTCTCGTGATCGCGAATCGAACCATGGAGGAACATTATCAGCTCAATGAACACTTGATCGTCTACTGTCTTAGTGTCCAGCCTTGGCGCTGACGGGAAGGGCGAGCGGCATGACAGAGCAGCCGAAGGGCGGCAACGATCTCGAGGTCGACGAGAACTGGGTTCGCTATGCGGTCGTGGAACCGCACATCGCGATGATCACGATCAACCGCCCGGACCGACGCAACGCGATCCTCTCGCCGGACATGCACGCCCTCTTCAAAGACCGTCTGGACCGGGCCGAAGCCGATGACGAGGTCAAGGTCGTGGTGCTGGCGGCCGAGGGCAAGGACTTCTCCAGCGGAGACGACGTTCGTCGGCTGCCGGTCGAGCAGGCGGGATTGACCAAGGATCGGAAGCTGCCGCAGACCGCACGGTTGGCCAACGCACGGCGGCTGCATCGCCATCTGACGAACTGGCTGGAGTTTCCCAAGACCGTCATCGCCGCATGTCAGGGCGCGACACTGGGGGCCGGGATGAACCTGGCCTTGGCCGCCGACATCCTCGTCGTCTCCGACGACATGTATCTCGCCCGTCCGCAGGCGCGGATCGGCTTCGCGGGCTTCTCTACGGCTATGCCGTTGGCGTTGCTCAAGCTCGGCCCCAATCGCGGTTACGAAGCCATGATCACCGGCCGCAAGGTACACGCCGCCGAACTCAGGGACTGGGGCGTGGCGGCCTCGGTGGTACCCGGCGCGGAGCTTCGCGACGAGGCGATGCGCTACGCGCGCGCCATAGCCCACCACTCGGCCGACGGGTTGATGGTCGGCAAACACGCACTGATCACGTTTTGGAACGCCGTCGGGATGGCACAGTTCGCCGATTGGGTGCCGATGGCGCACAGCGTCTTCTCGAATCTGTCATGGCGAGAAGACGAGTTCAACTTCATGAAAGAGCGCTCCTCGCGAGGCGGCCGCGAGGCGCTGGCAGAGCTGGAACGGCGCTATGCCGAATGGGGCTTCGAATAGGCAGCTGAACAGATAGTGTTCCGGTGTCCTATATTGTGATACTCAGGCGTGAGTAGAGGAGTGACGATGGGCGTTCTCGACGGCCGGCGGGCCCTGGTGACGGGCGCGGGTCGCGGTATCGGCGCCGCAGTTGCGGCGGGCCTGGCAGCCGAAGGGGCCGTCGTCATGGTCTCCGATGCGGGGGTGGCCGTGGACGGCACGGGCCGCGACTCAACGCCGGCTGAAACCGTGGCGGCCGCCATCAACGAGAGCGGCGGGAAGGCCTACCCGGACACCACCGACATCACCGACTTCAAGGCATGCGAAGAACTGGTCAACCGTGCCGCGGCCACCCTGGGTGGGTTCGACATCATGGTGAATGCCGCAGGCATTCTGCGTGACGGGATGGTGTTCAAGATGAGCGAACAGGACTTCGACACCGTCGTCGAAGTCCACCTGAAAGGCACCTTCAACCTGACCCGGCACGCTGCGGCATGGTGGCGCGCGAACCGCGGCGGCCAGTATCGCCTGATCAACTTCACCTCGATGTCCGGGCTGCACGGCGCGCCCAGCCAGCCCAACTACGCCGCGGCGAAGATGGGCATCGTCGGGCTGACCTTTTCCTGCGCAAACGCGCTCAAAGGCTACGGTGTCCGGTCCAACGCCATCGCTCCGATCGCCGGGACCCGAATGACCCAGGGAATCAAAGGCGGCGGCAGCATGGACTACTCACCGTCGAACAAGCGCTTGGCCCCCGAAAACGTGGTACCGCCTGTGGTGTACCTCGCGAGTGATCGATCGGACTGGCTCAACCGCCGGGTGATCTTTGCCGGCAACGGCCGGATCAGCCTGATGTCGAATCCCGTGGTCGAACGTGAGCTGGTGTCAGCCAGCGGAACCTGGGACATCCCCAGCGCCTTCGCCGAGATCGAGACCTCATTTAAAGAAGCTGTGCTGTACCCCAACATCTTCGACAAGCCGCCGGCGAACTGACGCCCAGCGAGTGCCAGATGACCACCGACGACGCTGCGATCGCATCCCAGACACCGGGAACAGTGCCCTCCCGCTATGCGTGCGGCGAGTCTTTCGTCCCCAAGACCCGCTATATCGATCCGGCGTTTCTTGAACTCGAACTCGAACGCCTCTTCACCCAGGTATGGCAACCAGCGTGCCGCGAGGAGGAGATCCCGGACCCGGGAAGTTACTACGAGTACAACATCGGCCGGCAGTCGATCATGGTGGTGCGGCAGAAGGACGGCAGCATCAAGGCGTTCTACAACGCGTGCACCCATCGAGGGATGAAGGTGGTGCGGGGCAGCGGCTGCGCCGCCGACGGCGATCTTCGCTGCGAATTCCACGGCTGGCGATTTGCGCTCGACGGGAGATCGTCGTTTGTTCCATGTCGCGACGAGTTTCTCAGCCGCCCCCGCGAGCAGTGGTCACTGCGACCGGTCGCAGTGGACAGCTGGGGCGGCTGGGTGTTCATCAGCATGGCTGACGATCCACCCGCGCTGCTTGACTGGCTCGATCCACTACCCACGTCCTTGGCACCGTTTCGACTGCATGACATGCGGTTCCGATGGCGCAAGCGAACCCCGTTGCCGGCCAACTACAAAACCGTCATCGACGCATTCATCGAGGGCTATCACACGCCGGGCACCCACCCGCAGACTCTTCGCCCGGCACAGGGGCCACGTCCCTCCGCCGAGCCCGCACAGCCCCCAGAGTTCGTCAATGCTCCGTATACGCCCACGATCGCCTACCGGAACCACTCACGGTTCATCTACACCGCACGACCCGACAGCGGCGACCGCGACCGGGCGCGCAAGCAGCAGACTTCCCGTCCGGAGGTTTTCGCCAACTCCATGCAGTACAACTATCTCGAAGTCGGATCGCTGGTCACCGAGCGCGACTATCGCGCCGCCCAGCGGTTGGCAGCCAGCGAGCCATCCGACATTCCCCCCGTGATCCGCTACCACCAGATCTGCGAGGAGATGGCACTCGCCGAAGGCGTTGACTTCCCCCGGATGTCGATGGAGCAGTACTTCGCGGGAAACGGGGACTGGCATGTCTTCCCCACACTGGTGATTCTCGTGGAGAAGTCCTGCCTGCTGGGGTATCGCGTGCTGCCACACGCGGACGACCCCGACCAGTGCGTCTTCGAGATGTTCTCGTTGGAACATTTCGCCTCGGGCGAGGTTCCCGACACGAGCTGGCAGGAGTTCGACCGCTGGCAGGACCACGACGGCTGGGGTGAACTGCCCACTCAAGACCTCAAGAACATCGCCGCGATTCACGCGGGCATGCACTCGCGCGGGTTCGAGGGCCTCTGGCTGAACACCGCGCAGGAGATGTCCATCCGCAACGAGCATGCCATCGCCGATCGCTTCATCTTCGGCGTCGACAATGCCGATGCCTGATCATTCCGTGGGCACGCGTCCGCTGCCGGACCTCACAGCGATCAACCGCACCTACTGGACTTCCGGTGCCGACGGCGTGTGGACTCTGCAGCGGTGCCCGGACTGCGCCCGGGTGATCCACCCACCGGCGCTGCGCTGCCAGTTCGACTACGCCGAACCGCAGTGGGAGGCAATGTCCGGCCGGGCAACCGTGGAGTCCTGGACCGTGAACCATCACCCGTTCTATCCAGGGATCCCCACGCCGTACGTGATCGCCTTTGTCAACCCCGTCGAAGACCCCCGAGCGCGGGTACTGACCAATCTCATCGAGGTGGAACCGAGCAAGATACGCAGCGGAATGCCGGTCTGCGTCCAGTTCGTACACTGCGCCGACGATGCCGATGACGACGTATACCTGCCGGTTTTCGCTCCGGAGCGCTGATGGGTGGCCGGCTGACCGATGAGGTCATTATCAGTGGCATCGGCCAGTCCGAGATCGGCCGCCGATTAGGCCGCGACCCACTGCAGCTCACCGTGGACGCATGCTTAAGCGCGGTCAGCGATGCCGGTCTCGCGCTGGCCGACATCGACGGATTGACCACCTACCCGGGGGCGTCGATGGCGGCCAAGGGATTCTCCGGCGCCGGGATCCGGGACATTCATGATGCGCTCGGGCTCAAGCCCAACTGGGTGGCAGGCGGCGTGGAGTATCCCGGACAGCTGGGCGCGGTGGTGGACGCGATGCTCGCCGTCGCCGGCGGACTGGCCAACCACGTTTTGTGCTGGCGCAGCATCTGGGAGGGCACCGCGCAGGGCGGCGACCGTCGTCGCGGCTACGGCGTCCCGTCCGGCACCCGAGCAACCGGGCAACTCGGCTGGCAGCTGCCCTACGGTGTGTCGGCAGCCAACCTTGCTGCGCTGCAGATTCGTTCCCGTATGCAGCGCTTCGGACTCACCCGCGAGCAGCTGGCACAGATCGCCGTCGTCCAGCGCAAGCATGCCCAGTTCAATCCCAAGGCCGTCTACAGCCAGCCCATCGATATCGATGACTATCTGAGCTCTCGTATGGTTTCCGACCCGCTGTGCATGTATGACTGCGACGTAGCCTGCGACGGTGCAACCGCATTCGTGATCTCGCGCCGCGAACACGACGCCGGGCTCGACCACCCGGGCGTGGTTGTCGAAGCCCTGGACTGTGCGCATCACGACCGCTTTCTGTGGGAGGGCGGTCGGGATATCACTCGGCTGAACTCGCGGTGGTCAACGATCTGGGATCGTACCGACTTCACACCCGAGAATGTCGACTGTGCCTCGCTCTACGACGGCTTCAGTGTGTTCGTACTGTGCTTCCTCGAAGACTTCGGTTTCTGCCCGGTGGGGGAATCAGGGGAGTGGATCTCCGAGCCGGAACGATTCAGCCTCGGCGGGGAACTCCCGATCAATACCGGCGGGGGTCAGCTCTCGGGAGGCCGGCTGCACGGGTTCGGACACCTGCACGAGGCATGCCTGCAGGTGCGGGGAGAAGCCGGACGACGACAGGTCCACGACGCCGAACTCGTGGCGTGTGGTGTCGGTGGAGCAAACAGTGGAACCACGATGATGTTGTTGCGTCGCAGTTAGTTTCCACATCGCTAATGGCGGTACATTCAATCAATTGCTGTTAGATTGTCTTGTACATTTGGCTGATTGCCAGTCCCGGAGCGGATGGAGTGGCCCGTGATCGATCCGGCGAACTTGGTCTTGATCAGTGTTGACGACCACACGGTAGAGCCACCGGACATGTTCGCCAAGCATGTGCCGGCACGCTATGCGGATGCCGCGCCGCATATCGTCGAGGATGCCGACGGCAGTGTCGCCTGGGTCTATGACGGCATGAGACTGCCCAACATCGGGCTCAATGCGGTGGCCGGCCGCCCCAACGACGAGTGGGGATTCGAACCGTCACGCTTCGAGGACATGCGACAGGGCTGCTACGACGTAGATTCCCGGGTTGAAGACATGAACGCCTGCGGGGTGCTGGCATCGGTGTGCTTTCCCTCGTTCCCCACCATCTCAGGCGCCCTGTTCACCTATCGCGGAGACCGCGAAACTTCCGCCGTCATGGTCAAGGCCTACAACGACTGGCACCTGCAGGACTGGTGTGGAGCCCATCCCGACCGTTTCATTCCGATGGGGATACTTCCCCTGTGGGACCCCCAGCTGGCCGCCGGCGAGGTGCGCAGACTCGCCGCTGCGGGCTGCCGAGCTGTCACCATCCCGCAGCACATCGGCAACTACGGACAACCCCCGTGGCAGGACGCACACTGGGACACCCTGTGGGAAGCGATCTGCGAGAACAACACGGTGGTCAATGTTCACATCGGCACCGGCGGGGGGCTTCCCGTGCCCTCAGACCAGACCAGCTACTTGGCATACAACGCGATGTTGGCGCTCGACACCGGACGATTCACCGCAGACCTGTTGTTCTCCCGCGTGGTGAAGAATTTTCCCTCGCTAAAGTTCGCCCTGTCGGAAGGCGGCATCGGCTGGATTCCCTTCCTGCTGGAGCGCTTCGAGGATGTCTACAGTCGGCAGCGTGCGTGGACCGGCGATGATCTCGGCGACGGTGTCAGCCCAACCGATGTCTTTCGCCGTAACTTTTTGTCCTGCTTCATTCGTGATCGCGTCGGAATCGAGAACCGGCACCGGATCGGCATCGAAACCATCTGCTGGGAAATGGACTACCCGCACTCCGACTCGAGCTGGCCAGACGCGCCAGAGCAGCTGGCAGCAGATCTTGCGGGGTGCACCGACGACGAAGTCGAGGCCATCACCTGGCGCAACGCCGCGCGCGTCTTCGACTATCACAGCGTCGACCGGTTAGGCCGGGACAACTGCACCGTAGCCGCCCTACGCCGCAAGGTCGCTGACGCCAACCTGTCGACGCCGAAGGTCGACGCCGGACGCATACCCAAGCCGGGAGCCACGGCCATTACCTACGGCGAGATGAAGGCCCGGATGTCCACCATCCTGACGGGCGGACGCGCCTCCTCCTCCTGACGGCACGCCAGGCTGAAGGGGTACGTCTCGGCGGATTCGCAGACCGGCCAGGGGAGAGGGTTCCTAGCCGCCGCTGAGCACCTTGCGCATGCGCGCGTAGTCGCGGCGGTACTGGCCGGCGAGTCGCTGCTTCTGGGTGTCGGAGAGGATCGCCCCGGAGACCTGGAAGAACTTCTTCTCCTCCTCACTCAGGTGGTGATGAACCTGCTCGGACAGCTTCCGGGCGCGATGCAGCCAGCCCGCGCGACTCTTGTCGACGACTTGCAGATCTTCGATGATCTCGTCGATCTCATGATGCTCATGCAGCGCGTGGCGCGACGAGTTCAAGCCTGCGTCGGCCATGAGCACGGGCGCATAGAGATACCGCTCTTCTGCCGCGGCGTGAGCGGCCAACTCCACCCGCAGTTCGGTGAACAGCGCGACACGCTCCTCGGTGTGCGGGGCAGATCGCAACAGCTTGCGGCACAGCGAACGCTGCAGCTGGTGGCTCTCCCGCAGGGCCTCGAATATGTTGTCCGCCATGGTGACTCTTTCTCTCCGGGTTGAGGGGATTTTGCGATGTTTCAGGACGGCCGCGCGCCGCGACGCTCGGTCAGCAGAATGACGGGCAGTTCACGATCAGTCTTCTGCGCGTAGCGCGTGAACAGCTTGGAGGTCGACGCGATCTGCTGCCAGGCAACATCACGCTGATGGCCGTGCAGTTGCTCAGCGCGCACTGCCACCGTCCGGCCCGGTAGTTCGATCTGGGCCTGGTCAGGGTGAGCCGCAAGGTTGAGGAACCAGGACGGATTCCTCGCAGCACCTGCCGCTGAAGCAACTATCAACCAGCGCCCGTCACCGTCGGGAAAGTAACTGACTGGCGTGCTGCGCGGCATTCCGGTTCTGCGACCGACGGTGGTCAACACCAAACCGTAGGTGTTACCCAGCAGCTTGCCGCCCCTGCGGATCCGCCACGACAGCAATCCGTTCATAGCGCGCGTAATACGGTTGTTCGCGGGCTGCCTGGCACCGCGTGTCCCTCGGCTGTTCGTGAAGCTCACTGCGCCTCCGACCCTCCCGCCCTCCCGCCGACTGGGACCGCCAATACCCGCTTTTCCTGCGCGCCAAACATCCTCTGTTCTCAACGCGCTACGCCAGCAACGCGGCTGGCCCACATAGCGCGGACAACGGACCTGGGGGACCGGCGCACAGCTCCTGGTTCGGAACTCAGGACTGCGTCCTGGCCATATCGATGTTGTGCGCAGCCGCGAGTCGTATCGGGCCCCGCGCGGCTGCGGGGTCCACCGTATGTCCGCGTTGCTGAATGTCTATGACGCCTTGATCCGCAAGTGCTTTTGCACGCGCCCGAACGGTTTCCATGAGATCGCGCCAGTCTCCGGCACCACCGACGACGCGGGCGATGTCGCTCGGACACGCAGTGCCCGGCGCGCGATGCCGGGCCAGCGTGCAGATCGTTGCGTCTATCCGGGCATTCAGCCCTTCGACACTGGGCCGGTCCCACCACGGCTCGCCACGTTCGCCCAGCGCAACCTTCGCATCGTGGACCCGGAGACGGGCGTTTTCACCGGCGTCGCGCACCGCTCGACGGGCAGCCATCAGTGCATTGACCAATTCCTGGCGCAGGGAGTCGGGAATGGATGGATCGGTGGCACGCCAACGTCTTCCGTTCACGACGATGAAGCGGCCGTCGGCGGTGTTCTGGGGCTCAGCCACGGGTCTGCCTCCATGCCCGATTGCCCCGACCGCTGCGTCTCTCGATACCCCTCCGGTGCGATAGCGCAGCTGGGCGATCCGGTGCGTGTGGTCCGAGGGTCCGCTGGGCGTTGGTCCACTTGGCCGTCGCGGCCGCCCAGGTTGCCCGGGTGACAGCAGGGCCGCCCTGAAGCTGCGTGTCCAACTCGACTGCCGCGTCCTCCAGAAGCTCTGCCACGAACGCAACGGGACGCCCCACCGCGTTGCCCAACTCGGTCGCGATGTCGGTGGCGAAGATCGCTACGGCCGGATCGCTCATGACCGGCAGCGCGCGACGATCATTGCCATCTTGGTGAATCCGGGCTCAGAAGATATCGACAACCCACACCTCCATGTCGGATTGGGGATTGGCTGCGTCGTCGGGATCGGCGATGCGGTGCTGCTGAATGACGGTACCTAGGCTGAGAATGTCGGTGGCGAGTCCCCGATTTTGAGTCCACCCGGTTCTTGAGTCGGGTTGGTTTGATCCGTTCTCAGTTCGTGTTGCAGGCCACCGGGGTGT